>NZ_JBHVDX010000203.1:0-19159 GCF_042802555.1 Streptomyces sp. NPDC057474
CGCTGCGGCGGGGGCCCTCTTCTGTCCCGGCGGCCACCGCGCCCAGGAGCACTCCGCCGCGCCTACCAGTCACCCGTGAAGGGCCGGTGCTCGCAGACGGCGTCGGCGCAGTCGTGCCGGGAGGCCCCGGACATCCTGATGGGGCTGTTCTCGGGGATGCCGACGACCTTGAACGTCCGTGCGGCGGCCGGGGATTCGGTGGCGGCGAAGAGGGCGACGACCTCGACGGTGTGGGCGCCGGAGCGCCAGGGGTGGGCGTGGGTGAAGGACCACTCGCCGCTGTCGTCGACCCCTGGCGCGCCGATGAGGATGCCGCGTTCCATAAGGTCGTCCCGCAGCATGAACGGTGTCGACCCCGCCGCCATGGAGACGATCATGCTCCCGGTCGAGTACGACAAGAGCGACCCCAACCGCGTCGTCGCCGCCGAACCCCAGGCGACCACCCTGTGGAAGGCGTTGCGGGAGGACAAGGAGATCCCGGAGTCGGCGAAGAAGTCCCCGGCCACTGGGGGCGCCCCGTAAGGGGCGCGGGGAACCGCGCGACCAGCCACACGCCACCCGCACTCGCACGTCCACCTGAAGCGGCAGACGAGTACGCGGTCAGTACGTGCCTGGCCTCCCCCGAAAAACGCCCCCGTCGTCAGACACGAACCGACGGCGCCAAGGCCAACCCACCCTCATCGTGCTGCCGGGCTGTCCGCAGCGCGCCCCCCGCATCGATCACCCCGAGCACCACCCGCCCGTACGCGTCACGTGCCAACGCCGGCACTCCCACGCAACGCTCGCCCGTCGGCGACCACCACACACCGGCCTGCTCGTTCTCCGTACCGCACGCCGCGAGCATGACCTGACCCTCGATGTCGCGATGGGCCAGCACCGTGCAGTCGTACCCGTCGAGCGGCGCCCGCAGCACGGCGACCGGGTCCTCGGCCGGTGCCCCACCCAACGGGATCACCCAGCCGCCCGGGCGATGGGCGACGACGCCCCCGGTCGCCGGGTCGGTCCAGTAGTACGTGGCCCGGTCGGGGCCGGTCTCCAGACCCACCGCGCTGCCGCGGACCACCGCGAGCGGGATGGTGGGCGCCTGGCTGAAGTTCCCGTCGGGCTTCTCCTGCGTCCAGCGCAGGATGAGGTCCTGGCCGCCGGCCATCGCCTCGACCCGCCCGGAGGAGTGCGCGACCACGGTCACCGGGTCCTGCACCCCGCTGCCCTTGAGGTCGGTCCAAGGGCTCCACTTGCCGCCGGTCAGCTCCCGGCGCAGCATGACACCGCCGCCCGCGTTGCGCGCGAAGACATGGACGCTGCCTTTGGCGCTCACGCCCCCGGTCGGTATCCCGAAGCGCGCGGCCTTCGCCGGGTCCTTGTGCGGGTTGCCCAGCGAACGCCACTCGGTGACGGGCCGACCCGTCTGGTACTGGATGGCGTGCACGACGTCCACGGCGGGCGGACCGCCGGCCTTCGGGACCTCGCGGCGGCCGAGGAAGTGCACGTAGGTGTCCGCGCCCTGCACGATGTGGAGGTCGGTCAGATTGGACACCGGGAAGAGTTCCGGACCGGTCCACTGCGGGCCGCCGGGCCGGGTCTGCGTCCAGCGCAGCAGCCCCGTGCGCCCACGGGCGTACGCGGTGAGCCGGCCGTCCTTGCCGAGGACGAGCCACGAACCGGCGAGGGTGGCCTCGGCCGTGTGCCGCCCGCCCCCGCCGTGCGCCGAGGTGTCGGCCGCCGCCCCTTGGGCAGCGGCGCGCCCGGATCTGGTCCGCATGACGTGACCTGCCCTTTCCATGACGCTCGGCGCGGCTCCCCGGCCGCCTTCTCGCACGGGAACGCGGAAGGCCGAGCGGCCCCCATCATAGGATGAACGTTTCACCAACCCCGTATGACGGCCGGGCATGCAACCCTGTCCCCCATGGACGCCCCCCTGCTCGTGATCGTCGACGCCGCCAACGTCATCGGCTCCGTCCCCGACGGCTGGTGGCGCGACCGACGCGGCGCGGCGGAACGCCTGCGCGACCGGCTCGCCCGGGACGGGGTCCCCGGCCGGGACGAGCCCGTCGAACTCGTGATGGTCGTCGAGGGCGCCGCCCGCGGCGTGGCACCGGCGCCCGGCGTTCGGGTCGAGGCGGCCCCCCGCAGCGGCGACGACCGCATCGTGGAACTGGTCGCCGAGGAGGCCCACGACCGCCCCTGCCTCGTCGTCACCGCCGACCGCGAACTGCGGCGCAGGGTTGGCGGGTTGGGTGCCGAGGTGACCGGTCCCCGGGCGGTGCGCGGGGAGTCCTGAACGGTCGTCCGTCAGCCCCGCGATGCGTGAGGCGGCCCGCCCCTGTGCAGCACGCGATCCGGCCCCGCAGTCCCGCGGGAAGCGGAACATACGGGGCCGGAGAGTCGGATCGGTTCCAAAGAGACGACTACTCGGTGTCGCGTCCAGGCGGCTTGAGAACATCTCCCGGCGCGGTCTCCTCATGGCGTCCGAGGCGGCTGTGCGAGCGGCCGTAGACGAAGTAGACGACGAAGCCGAGGACCATCCAGCCGGCGAAGCGGAGCCAGGTCTCGGTGGGCAGGTTGAGCATCAGCCACAGCGAGGCGCACACCGAGAGGATCGGGATGAAGGGCACCCACGGGGTGCGGAACGACCGGTGCAGGTCGGGGCGGGACTTGCGGAGGATGATGACGCCGATCGCGACGACCACGAAGGCGAACAGCGTGCCGATGTTCACCAGCTCGGCCAGCTCGCTCAGCGGGGTGAAGCCCGCGAGGACCGCGATGACCACACCGAGCAGGATGGTCGGCCGGTGCGGGGTCTTGAACCGGGGGTGGACGCGGGAGAAGAAGCGCGGCAGCAGCCCGTCACGGCTCATCGCGAAGAACACCCGGGTCTGACCGAGCAGCAGGATCATGCACACGGTCGTCAGGCCGACGGCGGCGCCGAAGCTGATGAAGCCCGCGAACCACGGATGCCCGGTGGCCTTGAAGGCGTCGGCGAGCGGCGCGGTCACCGACAGCTCGGTGTAGTGCTGCATGCCGGTCACGACGATCGACACCGCCACGTACAGCGTGGTGCAGATGATGAGGGAGCCGATGATGCCCCGGGGCATGTCGCGCTGCGGGTTCCTCGTCTCCTCGGCGGCCGTGGCGACGACGTCGAAGCCGATGAACGCGAAGAAGACGACGGAGGCGGCCGTGAAGATGCCCATCACACCGAAGTTGGAGGGCGCCCAGCCGAACATCAACTGGATGAGCGGCGATTGGAGGCTGTCGCCCGCGTCCACCGCCTGCGCCTTCGGGACGAACGGGTCGTAGTTGTCGCCCTTGACGAAGAAGGCGCCCGCGATGATCACGGTGAGAACGACCGTCACCTTGATGGCGACGACGAGGGAGGTGACCCGCGCGGAGAGCTTCGTGCCGAGCACGAGGATGACGGTGAGCACCAGGACGAGCGCGGCGGCGAGGATGTCGAAGCCGAAGCCGTCGGCCCCGTCTCTCGTGCTGAGCGCCGCAGGCAGCTCCCAGCCAGCGTTGGCCAGCAGCGAATGGATGTAGCCGGACCAGCCGACGGCCACCACCGCCGTCCCCAGGGCGAACTCGAGGACCAGGTCCCAGCCGATGATCCAGGCGGGCAGTTCCCCGAGGGAGGCGTACGAGAAGGTGTACGCGGACCCGGCGACCGGGACCGTGGACGCGAACTCCGCGTAGCAGAGGGCGGCGAGCGCGCAGACGACGCCGGCCACGACGAAGGCGAGGGCCACGGCGGGACCGGCGTTGTTCTTGGCCACCGTGCCGGTGAGGACGAAGATGCCGGTGCCGATGATGACACCGACGCCGAAGACCGTCAGATCCAGCGCGGACAAGGATTTCTTGAGCGCGTGCTCTGGTTCCTCGGTATCGAGGATGGACTGCTCGACCTTCTTCGTCCGGAAGAGTGTGCTGCTCACAGGCGTACCTCCCACGCTTGTCGTCCTCGACACGATCGAGAGGGGGCGATGGGGGTCCCCCGGTCGAGCGAAGCCGAGACTGGGGGAGCGTTTGCCCCGGCGCGAGCGGTTTCACGCGAATGGGCCGGTCTCACCACCGTAAAGGATGGCGAGACCGGCCCGAACAGCCCAACCGGACAGGTCAGTCGCGCGCGGGCTCCACCTCTGCGGCGGTGTCGTCGAACCGGCCGTCGATCTTGGAGACCAGCCCGGTGACCTGGCGGGCGATGTCGGGCGCGGTGAGCCCGATCTCGGCCAGGACCTCGGCGCGGGTGGCGTGGTCGAGGAAGCGCGGCGGGATGCCGAAGTCGCGCAGCGGGATGTCCACGCCGGCGTCGCGCAGCGCCTGGGCGACGGCCGAGCCGACGCCGCCGACGCGGGAGTTGTCCTCGACGGTGACGACCACGCGGTGCCTGTCGGCGAGCGGCGCCATGTGCTCGTCGACCGGCTTGACCCAGCGCGGGTCGACGACGGTCGTGGTGATCCCCTGCTTGTCGAGCAGGCCCGCGATCTCCAGGCACATCGGGGCGAGGGCACCGACGGAGACGAGGAGCACGTCCGGGGTGTCGGTGCCCGGCTCACGCAGCACGTCCATGCCGCCTACGCGGCGCAGGGCGGGTACGGCGGGGCCGACGGCGCCCTTGGAGAAGCGCACCACGGTCGGCGCGTCCGTGACCTCGACGGCCTCGCGCAGCTGGGCGCGGACCTGGTCGGCGTCACGCGGCGCGGCGAGCCTGAGCCCCGGCACGACCTGAAGGATCGACATGTCCCACATGCCGTTGTGCGAGGCCCCGTCGGTGCCCGTGACACCGGCCCGGTCCAGTACGAACGTCACCCCGCACCTGTGGAGGGCGACGTCCATCAGGACCTGGTCGAAGGCACGATTGAGGAATGTCGCGTAGACAGCGAAAACAGGATGCAGACCGCCCGTGGCGAGGCCCGCCGCCGACACGGCGGCGTGCTGCTCGGCGATGCCGACGTCGTACACCCGCTCGGGGAAGGCCTTGGCGAACCGGTCGAGGCCGACCGGCTGGAGCATGGCCGCCGTGATGGCGACGATGTCCTCGCGCTCCTTGCCGAGCTTCACCATCTCCTCGCCGAAGACGGAGGTCCAGTCGGCGCCGGAGGAGGCGATCGGCAGGCCCGTGTCCGGGTGGATCTTGCCGACGGCGTGGAAGCGGTCCGCCTCGTCCTGGAGGGCGGGCTGGTAGCCGCGGCCCTTCTCGGTGAGACAGTGCACGATGACCGGCCCGCCGAAGCGCTTGGCGCGGGACAGCGCGGACTCCAGGGCCTCGATGTCGTGACCGTCGATCGGCCCGACGTACTTGAGTCCCAGGTCCTCGAACATGCCCTGCGGGGCGATGAAGTCCTTCAGCCCCTTCTTGGCGCCGTGCAGCGTCTCGTAGAGCGGCCGGCCGACGACGGGCGTCCGCTCCAGCAGGTCCTTGCCGCGGGCCAGGAACCGCTCGTAGCCGTCGGTGGTCCGCAGGGTGGCCAGGTGGTTGGCGAGCCCGCCGATGGTCGGCGCGTACGAGCGCTCGTTGTCGTTGACGACGATGACCAGGGGCCGGTCCTTGGCGTCCGCGATGTTGTTGAGCGCCTCCCAGGCCATACCGCCGGTGAGCGCGCCGTCGCCGATGACCGCGACCACGTGGTCGTCACGTTTCAACACCTGGTTGGCCTTGGCGAGGCCGTCGGCCCAGCCCAGCACCGTGGAGGCGTGGCTGTTCTCGATGACGTCGTGCTCGGACTCGGCCTGCGAGGGGTAGCCGGAGAGGCCGCCCTTCATCTTCAGCTGCGAGAAGTCCTGGCGGCCGGTGAGGAGCTTGTGGACGTAGGACTGGTGACCCGTGTCCCAGAGCACCTTGTCCTTGGGCGAGTCGAAGACCCGGTGCAGGGCGATGGTGAGCTCGACCACGCCGAGGTTCGGGCCGAGGTGACCGCCGGTCTTCGACACCGCCTCGACGAGGAAGGTCCGGATCTCCTCCGCCAGCTGGTCCAACTCCTCCAGACTGAGCCGGTCCAGATCGCGCGGTCCCCTGATGCGGGTCAGCAGCGGCACCCGTGCCTCCTTGCGATAGTGCTGTTCGAGCGTTACCGGGCTCGTCGAAGTCTAATCTTCCGCGCACACGGCCAACCGCCGGGCGGTCGACTCCTGCGTCACGCAAACGGCCGTAAACCATCCTGCGCAGACGTACCCGTACGAAACGTCCGACAACAAGGAGAAGTGCCCGGCACCAAGATTGATGCCGAGCACTTGTTCGCCAAGGGACCGCAGCGCCCTGCTGTCAGGGGCGCGGGGAACTGCGCGACCAGCCACCAACGGCCGGTACTCGCAAGCCCACCGCACCCCAGAGACGCTTAGGCGCGCCCCGCAGCCTTCTGACTCCGGCGCGAGACGGAGTCGATGACCACCGCACCCAGAAGCACCGCACCCGTGATCATGTACTGGATCGACTGGTTCATGTTCAGCAGGTCGAGGCCCGTCTGGATCGACTGGATGACCAGCATGCCGAGCAGCGCCGACCACACCGACCCACGCCCACCGAAGAGGCTGGTGCCGCCGATGACGGCCGCGGCGATCGCGAGCATCAGGATGTTGCCGCCGCCGGCGGACAGCGTCGCACTCGCGGTCTGACCGGCGAAGAACATACCGCCGATCGCCGCGAAGCCACCGGAGATGGCGAACACGGAGATCCGGATCATCGGCACGTTGATACCGGCACGGCGGGCCGCCTCGATGCCGCCGCCGACCGCGAACACCTTGCGGCCGTACGTCGTACGACGCAGCACGAAGTCCACGATCACCAGCGCCGCGAGGAAGATCACCAGCGCGTTGGAGACACCGGACGCGTTGTTGAGCACGGCAGCGGCGGCGAAGGAGGCGACGGCGAGCGCGCCGACGCGCAGCAGGATCTCGCTGGTCGGCCGGAACGGCACACCCGCGGCCCGACGGCGGCGCTGTTCGTTGAAGTTGCCGACGAGGGAGAGCGCCACGGCGAGGCCGGCCAGGATGTACGCGCCGATGATGGCCTGGTCCATGAAGAAGGAGCTCTGGCCGAGCAGGCGGACCGGGCCCTCGTCGGAGGGGATGTTGATCGTGCCGCTCTCGCCCAGCAGCCACAGCATCACGCCGTTCCAGCCGAGGAAGCCGGCCAGGGTGACGACGAACGCCGGTACACCGATTTTGGCGAAGAACCAGCCGTGCAGCGCGCCGATGGCGATACCGGTGAGGATCGCGAGGACCAGCGACAGCCAGGCGTTCATGCCCTCGTTCACCACGAACACGGCGAACACGGTGGAGGCCAGACCGCTGACCGAGCCCACCGACAGATCGATCTCACCGAGCAGCAGCACGAACACCAGGCCGATGGCGAGCATGCCGGTGGCCGACAGGAAGTAGCTGATGTTCGAGAGGTTGTCGGCGCTCAGGAAGCGGTCGTTCTGCAGCTGGAAGATCGTCCAGATGACGATCAGGCCGATGACCACCGGCAGCGAGCCCAGCTCGCCGCCCTTCACCTTGCGCTTGAACTCGGTGAGGTAGCCCTTGAGGCCCTCTTCGCGGACCAGCAGACGCGGGTCGACGACGGTGACCGGCGCGGCTGTGGGGTCGTCGGCGGGGGCGACCGTGGTCTGACCCTCCGCGGCGCCCTTGGCGGAATCGCTCTTCACGGTCTTGGACGTGTCGCTCACTTTGCCGCCTCCGTGGTGCGCCGCCCCGCGCGACGGGTCACGGCGTTGTCCGTGGCACCCGTGATCGCGGCGATGATCTCTTCGTGGCTGGTGTCCTTCACGGAGAAGGAGCCGTTGTTCTTGCCCAGGCGCAGGACGGCCACGGTGTCCGCGACCGCCTTGACATCGGCCATGTTGTGGCTGATGAGGATGACGGCGAGGTTGCGCTCGCGCAGCCGCTCGACCAGGTCGAGGACCTGCGCGGTCTGCTCGACGCCGAGGGCGGCGGTGGGCTCGTCCAGGATGACGAGCTTGGGGTCGCCGATGAGGGCGCGGGCGATGGCGACGACCTGGCGCTGACCGCCCGAGAGGCTCGCGATCGGGATGCGCACGCTCGGGATCCGGATCGAGAGCGTGGACAGCAGCTCGCGGGAGTTCTTCTCCATCGACACCTCGTCGATGACGCCCCGGTGCAGCAGCTCGCGCCCGAGGTAGAGGTTGCCGACGACGTCGAGGTTGTCGCAGAGCGCGAGGTCCTGGTAGACCGTCGCGACGCCGAGGCCCTGGGCGTCGTGCGGCTTGTTGATCTTCACCGGGCCGCCCTGCCACTCGATGACGCCCTCATCGATGGGGTGGACACCCGCGATCGTCTTGACCAGGGTGGACTTTCCTGCGCCGTTGTCGCCCACCAGGGCGACCACTTCTCCGGCGTGAACCTCCAGATCGACGTCGGTGAGTGCCTGCACCGCACCGAATCGCTTGGAGACTCCGCGCAACGCCAGCACGGGCGTAGCGGACACGTGAACCATCTCCTTCGCCGCCTGACCGGCGGGGATGCCGCGCTTGTAATCAGGCGCGGAGGACTGTGCGTGACGCACAAGGCTTACAGGGTGAACATGCGTAGACCGCCGCGCTCTCCGACGCCCTGAAGGGGCGCGGGGAACTGCGCGACCAGCCGCGACGGTGCCGCAGACGAGCGACGGCACATCGCGGCACTTTCAGCGGAGCGCTTCGGCAGCGGGTTCCGTCCGGCGCCCGCCCCGGAAGCGGGGTCTGAAGTGGGGCGGGCGCCGGACAGGTTCTACGGGACCGCGGGGCGGTCTCGCCTCGAAGGACTACTCGAGGCCGGCCTCCTTGCAGGCCTTGGCGTACTCGGCGGTGCAGATGTCGGCGACCGTGTACAGGCCGTCCTTGACCACCGTGTCGTTGATGTTCTCCTTGGTGACGGAGACCGGGGTCAGCAGCTTCGCCTGGACCTTGTCGCCGGAGCCGCTGGTCACCTCGGTGTCGGCCAGGGACTTGATGTCCTTGCCCTCCAGCAGGTTGACGGCGAGCTCGGCGGCCGTGTCGGCCTCGGGCTTGTAGGCCTTGTAGACCGTGGCGGCCTGGGTGCCGAGGACGATCCGCTGGATGGCCGCGAGCTCGGCGTCCTGACCGGTCAGCGGGATGCTGCTGATCTTCGCACCCTTGAGGGTGTTGGCGATGCCACCGGCCATGCCGTCGTTGGCGGCGTAGACGCCCGCGATGTTCTTGGCGCCCAGCTGGGTGATCGCCGCGGACATCTTCTGGGCCGCGACGGTGTCCTTCCACAGGCCGGACTGCTCGTAGGCGATGTCGACCTTGCCGTCGAGGACCTTGTGCGCGCCCTCCTTGAACTGACCGGCGTTCGGGTCGGCGTCGTCACCGTTGATCATGACGACCTTGGACTTGGCGGTCGCCTTGTCGCCGAGCGCGTCGAGCAGGGCCTGGCCCTGGAGCTCGCCGACCTTGACGTTGTCGAAGGAGACGTAGGCCGAGACCGGGCCCTGCGCGAGGCGGTCGTACGCGACGACCTTGACGCCCTTGTCCACCGCCGACTGGATGGAGGACTTGATGGCGGCGGAGTCCTGGGCGGAGACCACGATGACCTTCACGCCCTTGGTCACCATGGTGCTCATCTGCTGGGCCTGCTTGGTCGGGTCGGCTGCGGCGTTCGCGTAGTCGACCTTGCAGTCGGAGCACAGCTCCTTGACCTTGTCCTCGAAGTAAGGCCGGTCGAACTTCTCGTAGCGCGCGGTGACGTTGTCGGGCAGGAGCAGGCCGATGGACTTGCTGTCCGAGCCGCTGTCACTGCCACTGCCCGAGTCGTTGTCGTCGCCGGCCTTGCCACAGGCGGCGACGGAGAGCGCCAGCGAAACCGCTGTGGCGCCGATCGCGACTCTACGCATCGTTGCGTTCATTTGGGTTGTGCCTCCCTGACACGGGCCGCAGCACTGCGGCCGAGGTGGCTGGAAGTCAACTCGGCCACACGTGCGACGTCAAGAAGTAAATCCTTAACGGGTTGGCAACGGCGTGTTTCGTTCTCTAAGTGAAGACAGGGGTTGCTGCGGAGAGGGTCCCGTCCAAAAGGGTCGAATCACCCATCTCACTGAGGGCCAGGGCCAGGGCCCCGAGGACCTCGGCACGGCCGCCAAGCGCCCCTGGCAGCACTGAGAGTTGACGTGCGGCACTCGGGATCGCGTACCGGCCGACCGACTCCCTTATGGGTCCGAGAACCAGCTCTCCGGCCTCGGCGAGATCGCCGCCGAGAACCACGCGGCTCGGGTTCAACAGATTGCAGAGATTGGCGACTCCACTTCCGATGTGTCGGCCGACGTCGGCGATCACCCGACGGCAGCCCGGGTCCCCGTCCCGCGCCAGCCGTACGACCCCTTCCATGGTCAGATCGGTGCCGTGGCTGGACTGGAGGAGCGGCAGCACATAGCGCGCGGCGGCGAAGGTCTCCAGACAGCCCCGGTTGCCGCAGCGGCAGACCGGGCCGGATTCATCAAGAGTAATATGCCCGATTTCTCCCGCTGTGCCACCCGGGCCCCTGTAGATCTTGCCATCGATCACCAGTCCGGCACCAACGCCGCTGGACACCTTGATGTAGGCCAGGTCCCGCACCCCCCGGCCACTGCCCCAGACGAGTTCGCCGAGGGCGCCGAGATTGGCGTCGTTGTCCACGTGCACCGTCACCCCGAGGCGGTCGCGCATCTCGGCGGCGGGCTTGGTGCCGGTCCAGCCGGGCAGGATGGCGGTGGAGCCGAGCGACCCGGACTCCACGTCGATCGGGCCGGGCACACCGAGGCCCACGCCCGCGATCTTCGTACGATCCACGCCGATGGCCTCGATCAGCCGGGTGACCAGCTGCTCCGCCCGGTCGAAGCCCTGGGTCGAGGAGGCGTCCACGTCGAGCGGCTCGGACTCCTCGGCCAGTACCTGATGGGCGAGGTTCCCGATCGCGACGCGCAAATGCGTATGCCCGAAGTCCACGCCGATCACGATCCCGGCGTCCCCGCTGAGCGAGACCGCGCGCGCCCGGCGGCCGCCCGCCGACGTGGGCGTGACCTCGACGGTTCCACCCTCCTTCAGCTCGCGCACGATGTTGGAAACCGTGGCGGCGGACAGGCCGGTCGTCCTGGCGATCTCCGCCTGCGTGAGCGACCCGGCGAGCCGCACCGCCCGTACGACGCGCTCGAGATTTGCTCGGTGCAGCGACGACTGCGACCCCGGAGTCTCCATCGACTCATCCACTCCTGTCCCAGGCCGGGCGGCCCGCACGCCGCCCGTGACCCAGGTCACAGCCAGGAACCCGGGTCACTTACAAGTTGTGAACTCCAAGCTCCGCTGAACGGGTTACCGCAGTCAAGTCCTTGACGGAAACTGGGGTCGCCGAATGACCACTAAATGTCACTCTGCGGCTACTTGGGGTCCCCGGACGGGCTACTTGAGGGTCGCGGAGGTGAGGCCGGCCTGGACCTGGCGCTGGAAGGAGAGGTAGACGACGAGCATGGGGATCATGGCGATGGTGACACCGGCGAAGAGGACGGGCAGGTCGGAGGCGTAGCCCTGCTGCTGCTGAAGCTGGATGAGGCCCTGGGTGAGGACGTACCGCTCGGGATCGTCGCCGCTCTGCGGCTGCATGAGGACCGTGGGCAGGATGAACTGGTTCCACTGACCCAAGGTGTTGAAGATCCCCACACTGATCAGCCCCGGCTTGGCCATCGGCAGCATGACCTGGAAGAACGTCCGGGTGTGCGAGGCCCCGTCGAGGATGGCCGCCTCGAAGACCGCGGTGGGCAGCGTCCGGAAGAACGCGTGCATGAAGAACACGGTGAACGGCAGCGAGTAGGCGACGTACACCAGGATCAGTCCCTGGTAGGTGTTCAGCATGTCCAGCCGTTTGACCATGAAGAACAGCGGCACCAGGGCCAGGAACACGGGGAACATCGCGCCGGCGACGAAGAAGTAGTACAGCAGCCGGTTGCCCCGGAACGGGTAGCGGGCCAGGACGTACGCGGCCATGGAGCCGAACAGCATGGTCAGCGGCACCGAGAAGACCAGCACGATGACCGTGTTGACGAAGTAGTCGCCGATGCCCTTGTCCCAGGCGCGGGAGAAGACGTCCAGGGACCAGTTCTCGGGCCAGCCGAAGGCCGAGCCGCCGATCTGGGCGTCGGTCTTGAAGGAGCTGAGCACCAGCCACAGCAGCGGCAGCACGATCAGCAGGGCCCACAGGGCGAGGAAGCCGTGCGAGAAGACGTTCAGGACGACGCCTTCGCCACGGTCGTCGCCGGGCCCGGTCCCGCGTCTGGTCACGGTCGGGCCGGTGGGGACCGAGTCGCCGCGCGAGGCGGTCTTGAGGGGTGCACTCATTTTGTGTCGTCTCTCCCGCTCAGAACTCGACGCGCTCGCGACGGGTGGCGCGCAGCATGACCACCGACACGATCAGGGTGAGGAGCAGCATCACGACGCCCATCGCGCAGGCGTAGCCACTCCTGCCGTACAGCAGGAAGTTCCGCATCATCACGGTCGCCATGACCTCGCTGTGGTGGTCGGGGCCGCCCCCGTACTCGCCCGCGGTCATGGTCGAGACCAGGATGAACATGTCCATCGCCGCGATGCCGAGATAGACCCAGGCGGTCTGCACGGAGTCCCACAGCAGCGGCAGGGTGATGCGGAAGAACGTGTGGGCGCGACCGGCACCGTCGATCAGCGCGGCCTCGTAGATGTCTCTCGGGATGGCCTGCATGGCGGCGGAGAACAGCACGAGGTAGAAGCCGACGCCGTGCCAGACGACGACCAGGATGAGCGCCCAGACCACGTAGTTCGGCTCGTTCAGCCACTCGACGGGGCTGCTCTCGTCGACCAGCCCCAGTCGCATCAGGAAGCCGTTGAGCATGCCGCCGCTGTCGCTGCGGTACACGGCCCCGAACAGCACCGCGAGGATCGCCAGCGACAGCACCTGCGGGAAGAAGTAAACGATCTTGTAGAACCCCGACCCGGCGACCCCCGAGACCCCGCCGGCCCGGCCGCGCCCGCCCGCGTTCAGCATGAACGCGAAGAACAGGGCAAGCAGGATGGTGATCACCGGGATGAACACCAGGAACAGGATGTTGTGCCAGATCGCCTGGAGGAAGATGTCGTCCTCGAACAACGCCGTGTAGTTGTCCAGGCCGATGAAGGAGAACGTCTGTGACTGCCCCTTCCAGTCCGTCAGCGAATAGCCGAAGGTCTGGATGTACGGCCAGATCACGAAGATCACATAAAGCGCCACGGGGACCAGGAGAAACCCCGCGACGAACCGGTTCTGCCCTTTACGCATTGGCGTTTCCCTGCCTCGGGTTCCATGAGACGAAAGGCGCGCCCCTGTCTTTTCAGGGGCGCGGGGAACTGCGCGACAGAGCCACGACGAACCCGCAGCTCATCACAGCGCGCAGCTCCCACGGCGCTCCGACGCCCCACTAATCCCGACGGTTCTTCTTGGACTCCGGATCCTTCGCCTGCTTGTCCACCGCGGCCTGCGCCCGCTTCAACCACTCGGCCGGCTGAATCCGCTTCGCCATCAATTCGTTCGACGCGTTCTGGATCGCCGTGTCCATCTCGCTGTACCACTCGGTGTACAGGTAGCGGAACGTGTCGTCACCGGCGGCCTTGGACACTTCCACCGTCGACTGCGTACCCGGCCGCAACGAGACCCCGGTGTCGACGCCGTCCTTCACGATCGTCAGGGAGTTCGCCTCCTTGGCGAACAGCGTCGACCACTCCTTGGAGAGCATCATCCGCATGAACTCCTTGGCCGCCGGCAGGTTCTTCGCCTTGGCCGGGATGATGAACGGCTCCCCGGAGCCGGCCCGGATCGCCTCGAACGGCATCACGCTGTCCGGCAGCACGGGCATCGGCATGAACGTCATGTCGAAGTCGTCCGGCGTCTGCTTCAGCTGCTCGTTCTCCAGCCAGGAGCCGGAGGTGATGAACACGGCCTTGTACTGGTTCCAACGGGCCTGGGAATCCGTGTGGGTGAGGCCGTTCGTGCCGGGCATCAGATAGCCCTTCTCGACGACCTCGTAGATCGCCTCGACACCGGCCTTCGCGGCGTCGGAGCCGACGAACGCCTTCGGGTCGAGGTTGTCGATCGCCTTCATGGCGTCCAGGCCGCCCGTCTTGGCGATCAGGTCCATGATGGCGACGTTGATGTAGTACGGGTACTTGCCCTGGTGGGCGAGGCCGCCGATGCCCTTGGCCTTGGCCTCCTTGCAGAGGGTGAGGAAGTCGGCCCAGGTCTTGGGCTCCTCCCAGCCGTTCTCCTTGAAGAGCTTTCCGGAGTACCACAGGCCCCACACCGTGTAGATGTAGTTCAGGGCGACGACCTTGCCCTCCTGCATGCCCGCGTCGAGCGTGCCGGCGATCAGCGTGTCGCGGACCTTCTTGCCCGGGTCGTCGAGCGAGGGCGCGTCCAGGACCTCGGCGAGGTCGAGGAGCTGGCCGTTCTTGTAGAGGACGTCGATCTTGATCTTCTGGGCGCCGGAGTTGTCGACGATGTCCGGCGGGTTGCCCGCGTTGAACCGCGGCTGCAGCTTGCCGGTGATCTCCTGGGTGCCGGTGTGGGTGGAGTTGACCCCCCACTTCTTCTGGAAGGCGGCCTCCCAGGCCTTGGCGTAGGCGTCGCCGTAGCCGCCCTTGAAGATGACGACGTCGAGCTTGCTGCCCTTCTTGACGCCGAAGGGGTTCGACTCGCTGGTCTCGCCCTGGGTGTCCTCGGAGGTGTCGTCGTCTCCGCCACCCCCGCTGGCACACGCGGACAGGAAGCTCATCGTCGGAACGGTGATCAGGCCCAGCGCAGCGGAACGCTTGATCAGGTCGCGGCGGCCGACGCCTTCGGGGTCGGTGGTGCCGACACCCTCGGGGCCGTTGTCGTTCTCAGCGGCAGTGGATCCCATGCCAAGTCCTCGCCTTCTCCAGGACTCAGGCGGTGAACCGGATCCTCCCGGCACCGCGGTCGATTCAAGCTGGGGTCGTGCGTGAGGATTCAACAGGGGCAAGACGGCGGTCGGCGCACGGACACGTCCGCGACCACCGGTAATTCCCCCAGGTCGTGCCTGTCCACGGTTGTGCGACCACTATGCGGACGCCGACAGGTATAGTCCACTTCCCGCCGGGGGGGCAAGATCGAATGCAAGGTTCGCCATCGGTCTTTTCCGAGTTGAGACCTCTCGGAAATATGAGCGGCCTTGCGCCACCTGACCGGAAAATCCCCGCCATTCGACCCGGATGGCGCACGCAACACCCTTGACACCACTCGCCACTTCAACCCCTACTGGTCCCTGCGTTACACCGTCGACAACGTTGTCCTTTTCTGATCATTTCTTGATCGAAAACAGTCTGCTGGACGTAGGGAGGGTGCTCGCTGATGCGGCACAGACGGGGTTCCACGGCGGCGCTAGGCGCCGCCGCGTTCGCTCTGGTGGTGGCCTCGCAGGGCGCGGCCGTCGCGTTACCGGACCGACCGACGGCCGGGGAGCGGGAGTTCAGCTCCTCGTTCGAACCGGACGACCCGGCTCCGGACTGGCTCAGCACGGTCGACATGGCACCCGACGGCTCCGCGCGAGCCTCCGGCGTCGACGGCGGCTACACCACCGGCATCCCGGGCAACATCACCGACCATGTCACCGACGTCCGGGCCAGCGGCGAGAACGCGAGCAGCGGCGAGGTGAAGGAGAACCTCGTCGACGGCGAGTCCGGCACCAAGTGGCTCACCTTCCAGCCCACCGGCTGGGCCGAGTTCGACCTCGACAGGCCGGCCAAGGTGGTGACCTACGCGCTGACCTCGGCGAACGACTTCGAGACTCGCGACCCGAAGGACTGGACCCTCCAGGGCTCCACCGACGGCAAGGAGTGGAAGGCCCTCGACACCCGCTCCGGCGAACGCTTCGGGGAACGGTTCGAGACGAAGTCGTACGACATCGCCGGCGACGGGGTGGCGGAGTACCGGCACTTCCGGCTCGACATCACCGGGAACAACGGCGCCTCCATGATCACCCAGCTCGCCGATGTGCAGTTCTCGACGGGCGGCGGGCAGGCGCCCGCGCCTAAGGAGATGCTGTCGCTGGTCGACCGGGGGCCGAGCGGCTCGGCGACCGCGAAGGCCGGCGCGGGCTTCACCGGCAAGCGGGCCCTCAGGTACGCCGGCAGGCACACGGCGGACGGCCGGGCGTACTCGTACAACAAGGTCTTCGACGTGAACGTGGCCGTCGAACGGAACACCGAGCTGGCGTACCGGATCTTCCCGTCGATGGCGGACGGCGATCTGGACTACGACGCCACGAACGTGTCGGTCGACCTGGTCTTCACCGACGGCACCTCGCTCAGCGGCCTGCGGGCGGTGGACAGCCACGGCTTCCCGCTGTCGCCGCGCGGACAGGGCGCGGCGAAGGTGCTGTACGTCAACCAGTGGAACGACGTGGTCGCGCGGATCGGCTCGGTCGCGGCAGGCCGGACCGTGGACCGCATCCTGGTGGCGTACGACTCCCCGAAGGGCCCGGCGAGGTTCCGCGGCTGGATCGACGACGTGACGCTGCGGGTGCGCGCGCCCGAGCGGCCGAAGGCGCATCTTTCCGACTACGCGGTGACCACCAGGGGAACGAATTCCAGCGGCGGTTTCTCCCGTGGCAACAATTTCCCGGCGACTGCGGTGCCCCATGGCTTCAACTTCTGGACACCGGTGACCAACGCGGGCTCGCTGAGCTGGCTGTACGACTACGCGCGGGCCAACAACGCGGACAACCTGCCGACCATCCAGGCGTTCAGCGCGAGTCATGAGCCGAGCCCCTGGATGGGCGACCGGCAGACCTTCCAGGTGATGCCCTCGGCCGCCGCCGGCACCCCCGAACTGAGCCGTACGGCACGGGCGTTGGCCTTCCGGCACGAGAACGAGACGGCCCGGCCGTACTACTACGGGGTGCGCTTCGAGAACGGCGTCAAGGCCGAGATGGCGCCCACGGACCACGCGGCGGCGCTGCGCTTCACCTACCCCGGCGACGACGCGAGCGTCCTCTTCGACAATGTGACGGACCAGGCGGGACTGACCCTGGACAGGGACTCGGGGGTCGTGACGGGCTTCTCGGATGTGAAGTCGGGGCTTTCGACGGGCGCGACCCGACTCTTCGTCCACGGGGTATTCGACGCACCGGTCACGGACGGCGACTCGAGCGGTGTGAAGGGCCACCTCCGCTTCGACGCGGGCGAGGACCGCGCGGTGACGCTCCGGCTGGCCACCTCCCTCATCAGCCTCGACCAGGCGAAGGACAACCTGCGCCAGGAGATCCCGGACGGCACGTCCTTCGAGACGGTGAAGGACCGGGCGTGGGCGCAGTGGGACCGCGTCCTGGGGAAGGTGGAGGTCGAAGGGGCGACCCCCGACCAGCTCACCACGCTGTACTCCAACCTCTACCGCCTGTACCTGTACCCCAACTCCGGCTTCGAGAAGGTGGGTTCGAAGTTCCAATACGCCTCGCCCTTCTCCCCCATGACCGGCCAGGACACCCCGACACACACCGGCGCGAAGATCGTCGACGGCAAGGTGTACGTCAACAACGGGTTCTGGGACACCTATCGGACGACCTGGCCCGCGTACTCACTCCTGACGCCTGATCAGGCGGGCGAGATGGTCGACGGTTTCGTGCAGCAGTACAGGGACGGCGGCTGGACCTCCCGCTGGTCCTCCCCCGGCTACGCGGACCTGATGACCGGCACCTCGTCGGACGTGGCGTTCGCGGACGCGTATGTGAAGGGGGTCGGCTTCGACGCGAAGTCGGCGTACGAGGCTGCCCTGAAGAACGCCACGGTCGTCCCGCCGTCGGCGGGCGTCGGCCGCAAGGGCATGGCCACCTCGCCGTTCCTCGGCTACACCAGCACGGACACCCACGAGGGCCTGTCCTGGGCGCTGGAGGGTTATCTGAACGACTACGGCATCGCCCGGATGGGCCAGGCCCTGTACCGGAAGACGGGCGAGAAGCGCTACCAGGAGGAGGCCGCGTACTTCCTCAACAGGGCGCAGGGGTATGTGGAGTTGTTCGATGAGGAGGCCGGGTTCTTCCAGGGCCGGGACGGCAACGGGGCCTGGCGGGTCGACTCCTCGAAGTACGACCCCCGTGTCTGGGGCCACGACTACACCGAGACCAACGGCTGGGGCTACGCCTTCACCGCACCGCAGGACAGCAAGGGCCTGGCCAACCTGTACGGCGGCCGCGGCGGGCTGGCGGAGAAGCTGGACACCTACTTCTCCACCCCGGAGACGGCCTCCCCCGACTTCGTCGGCTCCTACGGCGGAGTCATCCACGAGATGACCGAGGCCCGTGACGTACGCATGGGTATGTACGGCCACTCCAACCAGGTCGCCCACCACGCGATCTACATGTACGACGCCGCCGGGCAGCCCTGGAAGGCCCAGGAGAAGGTCCGCGAGGTGCTCTCCCGCCTCTATGCCGGCAGCGACATCGGGCAGGGCTACCACGGCGACGAGGACAACGGCGAGCAGTCCGCCTGGTACCTCTTCTCCGCGCTCGGCTTCTACCCGCTGGTGATGGGCAGCGGCGAATACGCCGTCGGCTCCCCGCTGTTCACCAAGGCGACCGTCCATCTGGAGAACGGCAGGGACCTGGTGGTCGAGGCCCCGAAGAACAGCGGGAAGAACGTGTACGTGCAGGGCCTGAAGGTCAACGGCAAGGCCTGGACGTCGACTTCGCTGCCGCACTCGCTCATCTCCAGGGGCGGCGTGCTGAAGTTCGACATGGGCCCGAAGCCGTCCCGCTGGGGCACCGGCGAGAGCGCGGCCCCGGTGTCGATCACGAAGAACGACAAGGCGCCGACCCCTCGCTCGGACGCCATCGAGGGCGACGGCGAACTCTTCGACAACACGTCGTCGACGAAGGCGTCCGTGGAGACGGTGTCACTGCCGACTCCCGCCCGAACCAAGGCGGTTCAGTACACACTGACCTCCGCCGACCGTACCGATGCCCCGGCCGGCTGGACCCTCCAGGCTTCCACGGACGGCACCACCTGGAAGACCCTCGACAAACGCTCCGGCGAATCCTTCGCCTGGGACCGCCAGACCCGCGCCTTCTCCGTCCCCGTTCCGCAGGCGTACGACCACTACCGGCTGGTCCTCGACGACGCGGCGACATTGGCGGAGGTGGAGCTGCTGTCCTGACAGCAGG
>NZ_JBHVDX010000204.1:0-19157 GCF_042802555.1 Streptomyces sp. NPDC057474
ACCTTGGGGTGCGGGCCCCAGCTCGCTGCATTTCAGGGCGCATGACGGGACGGCTCCACCACGACACCGAACCGGTGACGTATTCCCCGTCGATCCGACTCGGCGCCCATCATCTCCGGCCCGTTCTCGCGATTCTCTGCGCCGTTCATTTCCGCTGCGGACATTCCTTGCTACGTGCCCACGTGCTCACATCGAGGAAGGTTCCGCTTGAACCGCGCACGCACCCCCCGCACGACCCGCACCTATGCCCCCTCCCGGGGTTCTGCCGCCCAGCGCTCGGGAGCGCCGCGACGTTCCCAGGGCTACGGACGTCGACAGGCCGCCCCTCAGGGCGAGTTCGCGCTGCCGGTGACGACCACACCCGGCCTGCCCGCCGTCGAGTCGTTCGCCGACCTCGCCCTGCCGGCGCCGTTGCTGGCCGCGCTCGGACACGAAGGCGTGACCGTACCGTTCCCCATCCAGGGGGCGACCCTGCCGAACTCCCTCGCCGGACGTGACGTGCTCGGCCGCGGCCGTACCGGGTCGGGCAAGACCCTCGCCTTCGGCCTCGCACTGCTGGCCCGTACAGCGGGCCGGCGCGCGGAGCCGCGGCAGCCGCTCGCCCTGGTCCTCGTCCCCACCCGCGAGCTCGCCCAGCAGGTGACCGACGCGCTCACCCCGTACGCCCGCTCCGTGCGGCTGCGGCTGGCCACCGTGGTCGGCGGCATGTCGATCGGCAAGCAGGCGGGTGCCCTGCGGACCGGGGCGGAGGTCGTCGTCGCGACGCCGGGGCGCCTCAAGGACCTCATCGACCGTGGCGACTGCCGACTGGGCCAGGTCGACATCACCGTCCTCGACGAGGCCGACCAGATGGCCGACATGGGCTTCATGCCCCAGGTCACCGCCCTGCTCGACCAGGTGCGCCCCGAAGGGCAGCGGATGCTCTTCTCGGCCACCCTGGACCGCAACGTCGACCTGCTCGTCCGCCGCTACCTGAGCGACCCGGTGGTCCACTCCGTCGACCCGTCGGCGGGTGCGGTCACCACGATGGAGCACCACGTGCTCCACGTGCACGACACGGACAAGCACCGGACGACCACCGAGATCGCGGCGCGAGACGGCCGGGTGATCATGTTCCTGGACACCAAGCACGCCGTGGACCGGCTGACGACGCACCTGCTGAACAGCGGCGTCCGCGCCGCGGCTCTGCACGGTGGCAAGTCCCAGCCCCAGCGCACCCGGACCCTCGCCCAGTTCAAGACCGGCCATGTGACGGTCCTGGTGGCGACCAACGTCGCGGCCCGCGGCATCCACGTCGACAACCTGGACCTGGTCGTCAACGTGGATCCGCCGAGCGACCACAAGGACTACCTGCACCGCGGCGGCCGTACCGCCCGCGCCGGCGAGTCCGGCAGCGTCGTCACCCTCGTGACGCCCGGCCAGCGTCGTGGCATGAGCCGGCTGATGGCTTCGGCCGGCATCGCCCCGCAGATCACCTCCGTACGGTCCGGTGAGGCGGAGCTGACCCGCATCACAGGCGCCCAGGCCCCTTCCGGTGTCCCTGTCGTCATCACGACGCCGGCCGTGGCCCGTCCCCGCCGCGCCGCGTCTTCCGCGGCTCCCTCGTCCCGAGGCCGCCGCGACCGCGCCGCCCAGGGGCGCGCCACCGGACAAGCGGGGCGGCGGCGCAGGGCAGAGCGGCCCGCCTTCGACCCGGCGGCCTAAAGGCACCGAGGCACCGAGGCACCGACCAGACGCTCACCCATCTCCGCGGAGGCAGCTTTGACACCGGTTCGGACACTGCGACACCAGGCGGATTCCTCCCCCATGACCGTGGTCTACGACATGGACGCGTCCGGCCCCCGGGTCCGGGACGACATGACCGTCGAGGTCGCCCTGTCCGTCATGGCCGGTGCCCGTGTCGAGTACCTCCTCCTGTGCGACGGGGACGACCAGTGCACGGGCTCCGTCACCCGGGCCGAACTAGCCCTTCACCGCGGCAGTTCCACCTACACGGACCGGATCCGGCTGCGGGACGTCCTCGACGGACCGTTCACCTCGTCCGGGCCTCGGCCCGTGCCTCAACCCGTCGTCGGGGAGCACGGCCGGGCCCCGGGCGTCCTCACCCTCTCCCGCTGATCCCTCTCTTGGATCAGCCCCTTCTCCTTCTCCCTGTGGGGGCATCATGCGCTGTGTCATCGCCCGGTTCCCGTTCGACCTGACCAAGAGCGGAGTGCTCGCCCTGATGAAGGGCGTCACGCCCGGGATCATCACGGGTGAGTCCGTGACCGTCGGCCGCCGTCGCTATCCCATCAAGCAGGTGGGCCAGGTCATCACCCGACAGGACCCCCGCGACTTCACCAGCGGCGAAGTCGTCCGGGCCATGACCCGCCTCGGCTTCACCTGCCACGACCACCTCAGGGCCGCGCCCGTGCGTGTCCCCACTCCGCTCCAGAACGCGTCGGCACTGCTCGGCGGCGCCCCCCTGGACGTATGAGCTTGGGCGGAAAACCGCCATCAGGATCCCGGTGAGGGCCCTGCCGACACACGTCGGCAGGGCCCTCCCGTCGTCTCACCGTCCCTTCAGGACCGCCGACCGGGACCGCTTGCCTCACCGTTTTCGCAGGTCACAGGCTATCTATTCCCCCAGAGGATTGAAATCTACTCTGGCCACAGTAGACATTGGGCGCCAACGCGGTTAGCCTTCTTCTCATAAAGACGGTCCAGCGAAACCCGGCAGACACGAACTGGCGGGGTTGCAGTACACGAAACACACAGGTCAGTACGGCTCTGAAGCCGTTGGTTCAGAGAAGGACGGAGGAGCAGACGCCATCAGGATCGCCCGGCCCGAGAAGCACTCGGCCGGGTACCGCAAGACCCCGGATTGGAAGGTGGTCCCCGGTCACGCAGCCGCGATCCCCGCACCCCCCTTCTGCAGGGCTGGTAGCGGAAGCAGTAGGTCGGCAGAGCATTAGGGCCGACAGATGGTGTTGAATTTCCTTCGGGGCCCTGGTGCCATAAGGCACCAGGGCCCCTCGACGCGTTGCACAACGAGGTGACATGACAGCAGATATCCCCCTCAGTGATCGTCTCGACGACGATGACTACCCCGCATACACGATGGGGCGGGCAGCCGAGATGCTCGGCAGCACCCCGGCCTTCCTCCGAGCCATCGGTGAGGCTCGTCTGATCACTCCGCTGCGCTCGGAGGGCGGACACCGCCGGTACTCCCGCTACCAACTGCGGATCGCCGCGCGCGCCCGCGAACTGGTCGACAGGGGCACCCCGATCGATGCCGCCTGCCGCATCGTCATCCTTGAGGACCAGCTCGAGGAAGCTCAGCGCATCAACGCCGAGTACCGCCGCCGCGCCGGGCACGAAGCGCCCGGCGGTTCCGTTCCCGGCTCCGGCTGATCACGTGGCGCGGGCCGGCCGACTCGAACACGCACGACGCCCGATCGGCCTTCCCCCCTGACTCGACGGCACCCGGGAGAAGGCCACGCACGCGGACGCGATCGGCCACGGTCCGGGGCCTCGATGATCTCCCCCCAGTACTCGTCCCTCCCCCCAGTCCTCGTCCCTCCCCCACCGTCCTCGTCAGCTCACGGCCGGTAGGCGGCGCGGTTGTGGTACGTGACCTTTCCGGTGGGCAGCTTGGCCGGGGCGAAGAGCTGGTCGACGGTCACGAAGTTGAAGCCGCGTGCCTTGAGGGCCTTGATGATGCCCGGCACCGCGTCGACCGTCGTCCTGTGAATGTCGTGCAGGAGGACGATGTCCCCGGGCTTCGTCTGCGCGTTGACGTACTTGATGATCCGGGCGGAGTCGCGGTACTTCCAGTCGAGGGTGTCGACGCTCCAGTGCACCAGCGGTCGCCCGGCGGCCGAGCGTACAGCCGCGTTGTGGGCGCCGTAGGGGGCGCGGAAGGTGGTGGGCTTCTTGCCGGTCGCCTGCTTGATCGCCGTGTCCGTGCGGGAGAGCTGCGACTTGATCTTCGCGGCGCTGAGCTTGGTCAGATTGGCGTGGTCCCAGCTGTGGTTGCCTATCTGGTGGCCGGCGAGCGCCGCGGCGCGCACCGTCGACGGGTTCTTCTGGACGTTCGTGCCGACGGCGTAGAAGGTCGCTCTGACGTCCCGTTCGTTCAGGAGGCGCAGCAGCCGCTGGGTGTCGGCGACCGGCCCGTCGTCGAAGGTGAGCGCCACGCACTTCACCTTGCGGCAGTCGACGGCCGGGGGTGCGGCGGAGGCGGACGTGGCGGTGCCGGCCAGCGTGGTGCCGCAAAGGGCGGCGGTGATCGCTGAGGTGACGAGGCGTCGGTGCATAGGACCCTCCAGTGGCGGTGAACTTCCCTCGCAAGCAGGGGACTTCCTTGTAAGACGCACTCGACCCGGGCTTGGATGTACGCGAGAAGCGGAGCAGGTCAGCTCAGTTCAGCCCAGCTGCCGGCAGTACAGCGCGTCGGGGGTGCGCGACGAGCCCACGCGGCCCGTGTAGGCGATCCCGGCGGCGTACTCGTGGTCCGCGCACTGGCCCTTGTAGTGGCCTTGGGCGAAGTCGCCGCCCTTGGGGGTGGTGCCCCTGTTGTCGCCGCCGTCGAACCAGACGGTGCGGCCAGTCGTACCGACGATCGAGCCGGGTGGGGCGGGTACGCACAGGGCGGCGGAGACGGCGGCGCCTCGGACGCTGTAGCCGCTCAGGAAGTGGCCCTCGGGGCACTGGAGTTTGGTGTATCCGCTCGCCCAGTCCCGGCCCGGCGTCACGTACCGCTCGTCGACGACCACCTTGTGTACGGCGGCCGGGTCCCACACGGGGCCGGCTGACACGTTCGAGCACAGGCCCCGGTTGCCGGTGTGGCTCAGGCCGAGGAGGCGCCGGCCGTCGGGGCAGACGGCCTTGCGGGCTCCGGGGTCCCAGTCGGGCAGGGCGCGCATCCGCCGTGATGCGACGAAGTCGCCGTGGTCGGGGCTGAGCATCGACCAGTCCGTCACCGGGCCGACGCGGCCGGTGCGGCCCTGGGCCCCGACGAGCCGGGTCCAGGCGGCGGCCCGCCAGTCGTCGCCGTCGTACAGACCCATGCGGTTGCCCGCCGCGTCCCAGTGGAGCAGGGCCCAGCCGTTGCCGGTGCGGTTCTCGTGCCAGCCGACGAGCGGCCAGTACGCGAAGTCGGCGTCGGTACGGATCAGGTGGTCGACGAAGTTCTCGAACCAGGCGCGTTGCCTGACGCCCGTCTCGTCGCGGCCGCCGACGCCGAACTCGCTGATCCAGACCGGGGCCGTGAAGTGCCGGTCCTGTTCGGCGGTGACGAAGAACGCCTGGCGGTTCAGTACGTCGATCAGTTCGGTGGGGGTCAGGTCGCGGTAGCGGGGGTCGGTGGTCTCGCCCGTTCCGGTGGCGCCGCTGTGGTGGGGGCCGGTGTAGTCGTAGAAGTGGGCGGAGTACACGAGCTTGTCCGAGTCGACGAGGGTGTGCGAGAGGCGGCGTACGGGTTCCAGGGTGGGGCGTTCGTGCGGCAGGCCGTCGACGGGGATGCCGGTCCAGTTGATGCCCTCGACGATGATCAGCAGATCGGGGTTGGCCTCCGTCAGGATGCGGTCGCCCACGCGCTGCGAGGCGGTGAACCAGTCGTGCTCGTCACCGAGGCCCCAGTTGGGGTCGTCCCAGATGTCGCGGCGCACCTCGTTGTAGAGGTCCGCGCCGACCACGCGCTTGTTGTCCTTGTAGCGGCGGGCCATGAAGAGCCAGTCGTTCTCCCAGGCCTGGGTCGAACTGCTCGCGTTCCAGCGTTCGTTGCCGTCGACTCCGCAGCACCAGCGGGTGGTGTTGGTGTGGTTGTTGAGGATAACGGCGAGTCCGGCGGCGGTGAGTTCGCGGACGACGACGTCGTACACCTGAAGGGGGGTCCTGCCGCGCAGGGAGGGGTTGGCGGCGACGGCGTCCTCCGTGACGGGGACGCTGTCGTGGATCATCTCGTTGGAGAAGGGCAGTCGGATGCTGTTGATCCCGATCTCCCGGAAGCCGGCGATGATCTCGGCGACGGGGGCGCGGTCCAGGCCGAGTGGTATCCGGCCGGAGTTCTCGCCCGCGTGGTGGTTCGCGTCCTCGTCCGCGCTCCCTGAACCGCTCCAGGTGCCGCTGGCCCCATGCCAGTTGCCGGACCGCAGCTTGAAGCGGTCGCCGTCCGCGTCGACGATCCAGCGCCCGCGTGTGCTGAGCGGTGCCGTCCAGTCCGCCGCGGTCACGGCGGCGCCGGCCGGAGCGGCGGACGCGGGGACGGGATTTTGTGCGACCGCCGGGGCGGGCGCCAGGGGGAGCAGGAGGAAGACGGCGGCCAGACTGGCCCTGGCCAAAAATCCGCGCACAGGTCACCACCCACGAGACGACTTTGTCATGGCAGCGTCATCATGACGGGCGGCGCGGAATTGGTCCAGTCCTTCGTCGCCACCCAGCCGGTCCGGAACCCACAACGCGAGTCAACTCTCTTTGTTCATAGGGTTGTTGAGAGGGGATGACAGGTCCGGGGAGGGGGCGGGCGGATGAGGTGGCATCGTCGGGCGAAGTCCGGTACATCGAGTGACCGCGCGGAGCCGGGTCCGGAACCGGCCCCGGACGCCGATCTTCAGCGGCGTGTGGGAGAGCTTTTCTCCCAGGCACAGGAGCGGATGCTCGGCGGGCTGCCCGCCGAGGGTGTGCCGCTTCAGCAGGAGGCCCGGCGGCAGATGAGAGCAGGGCCTTCCGTCTGTCAGGCCCGGCCGCGAAGGCGGTACGAGGCCCACGTCTTCGCCGCCCTATGCACGCCGTGCGTCCAGGGGTCGGAGCTCTGCTCGGCGATCGCAGCCCAGACGCTCTCATCGGCCGCGGCGAAGGCGGTCAGCGCGTCCCCGGGGGCCTCGCGGAACGCGGGGATACGGGAAGCCCACTCCTCGGCGCTGGCCGGGATGTGGCCACCCTCGGCGATGAGCCACACGACCCAGTACGCGGCGTCGAGCCATGCGGCGCCCCGGGTGGCCCATGCCCAGTCGACGAGCCACGCTTGCCCCTGCCCCACCATGACGTTGGCCGGGTTCGGATCGGTGTGGCAGAGGGCGTCTCCGGAGAAGAGCGCGAGCGCGGCGGCGGGTGCGTGGTCACGCAACCGGTGCCCCGCCTCCTTCAGTTCCACGCCGTCCGGCGCGCGCAGCACCGACAGCCGTTCCAGCGTCGCTGCGACGAGGGGGAGGTCCGCGGATTCGGGCGCGTAGTCGGCGTGACGGCCGTCGAGGACGTCGAAGGCGACCAAGTCCCAGCCGCCGACCTGGAGATGCCACTGGACGCGCGGAGAAATTCCTCGCACGTACGGGCCCACCACCGCCTCCCGGGCCTGCGTCCACACACGGGGGTGCTCGACGGGCAGACCCTTGACGTACGTCTCACCGTGCTCGGTGGTGAGGCGGACGGCGATGGCGGAGTTGAAGCCGCTCGTTACGGTCTCGGCCTTGACGAGGGGCCCGGTACGGGCGAGTACGGCGACCTGGACGTCGTCGGGCAGGTCGGTGAAGTCGATGCGCTCGGTGGGCATGGCGGCACCTTTCCAGAAAGGGGGGTGGCCCCGCACAGTGCGGCGACTGCACAGGGCCACCAGGGCGTGCGGTCTACCGGTAGGGGTTGTCGTCGTTGCAGCCGGGGACGGCGTCCACGGCCAGCTCCTCGACGTCCTCGACCAGGACCAGGCCCACCAGGTGCCCTTGATGGGGACCGTGATGACAAGGCCCTGATCACGGAGGTCGCGGACAGCCCGTCGGACGGTGTTGACGGCGACGCCGTACTGCTGACCACGCGCACGAGCGTGACCGGCAGGCGCGCCGTCGTCTCGCTCTCGTGCTCGCCGCCGACTTCGGGATCGACCTCGACCAGCACCTCATCGGCGCGGGCAAGGTGGCTGTCTGATGGACCCTCAGCCCCCGACCCTGACCCCGACCCTCGCCACTCTCCGTCTGCTGCCGTGGCTGTCGCCGGAGGGCAAGCCGTACTTTCTCTCCGCGAGTGGCCGGGGCGGGTATGTGTCGCGGCTGGCGGATACGACGGAGGCCCGGCAACTGACCGAGGGCGCCGATGTACTCGCCCGCGCCCGCCGCCTCCTGGCCGATCCGGTGTCGCCGAACGCCGAGGTGCGGTACGCCGCGATCCGTCTCACCGAGTGCCTGGCTGACGCCCTGCGCGTGGCCGAGTCACGCGGCATGCGTTTGCCATCTGCGGATACGGACCCGCCCGCAGCAAGCTAGGAGCGCACCGCGTTGCCCGTACCCCGCAGCCGAGACCATCGCCCCCCTGACTGCCTGTCAGCGCGTAGTACGAACCGGTTCCGGGGCGGTGGTCTCGGCGGCCGCGGTCTCCGCCGCCACCGCGATATTGCGGGCCATGCCGCCGAAGACCGCGGCGTGGAAGGGGGCCACGGCCCACCAGTAGGCGTGCCCGGCCAGGCCGTGCGGATGGAACAGCGCCCGCTGCCGGTAGACCGTGCGCCCACGCGGATCCCGGTCGACGGTCATCTCCAGCCAGGCCAGGCCCGGCAGCCGCATCTCCGCGCGCAGCCGGAGCAGCCGGCCCGGTTCGATCTCCTCCACCCGCCAGAAGTCCAGGCTGTCGCCGATCCGCAGCCGGGTGGCGTCGCGGCGGCCCCGGCGCAGTCCGACACCGCCCACCAGCCTGTCCAGCCACCCGCGCAGGGACCAGGCCAGGGGCGAGGAGTACCAGCCGTTCTCGCCGCCGATCGCCTCCACGACCCGCCACAGCGCCTGCGGCGACGCCGCCACCGCGCGCTCCCGGTGATCCGTGTAGAGGCTGCCGCCCGCCCAGTCGGGGTCGGTCGGCAGCGGGTCGCTCGGGGCGCGGGGGGTCGAGGCCGACGACCACCTGGTGGCGACGTCCGCGTCCCGCACACGCCGCAGAGCCAGCCGGATCGCCAGGTCGAGGCCGACCGGCCCCTCCGGCGGGTCCGGCACATGACGGACGATGTCCCGCTCGGCGCAGACCACCTCGTGCTTCAGCGACTCGACGAGGGGGCGGGCGAGGGCGCCCGGCACCGGGGTGACCAGGCCGACCCAGAGGCTGGACAACCGGGGGGTGAGCGGCGGAACAGGCAGGATGACCCGCCTCGGCAGCTCCGCGACGGCGGCGTACCGCCGCATCATCTCCTCGTACGTGACGACGTCCGGCCCGCCGATGTCGAAGGCCCGGTTCACGTCGTACGGCAGCCGCGCGCAGCCCACGAGGAGGCGGAGCACGTCGCGGACGGCGATCGGCTGGATGCGGGTGCGCACCCAGCTCGGGGTCACCATCACGGGGAGCCGCTCGGTCAGATGGCGCAGCATCTCGAACGAGGCCGAACCCGACCCGATGATCACGGCCGCCCGCAGTACGGCGGTCGGCACGCCCGAGGCCAGGAGGACGCGGCCCACTTCGGCGCGGGACCGCAGATGGGGCGAGAGCGCGTGCTCGGGCACTCCGGCGGGGGTCAGTCCGCCGAGGTAGACGATCCGCCGGACTCCGGCGGCGCGTGCCTGCTCACCGAAGATCCTGGCCGCGTGCCGGTCGGTCTCCTCGAAACCCCGCCCGGTGCCCAGCGCGTGCACGAGGTAGTACGCGACGTCCATTCCCTCCATGGCCGCGCGCACGGACTCCTCGTCCGTCACGTCTCCGCGCACGACCTCCGCCCGCCCGGCCCACGGATGGTCCCGCAGCTTGCCGGGCGAGCGGGCCAGGCAGCGCACCGCGTACCCGGCGGCCAGCAACTCCGGCACCAGCCTGCCGCCCAGGTATCCGGTGGCGCCGGTTACCAGGCAACGTGGGGGGTGGTCGTCGGCGGTCATGCCAATGACACTGCCGCCGGTCGGGTTCCCCTGGTCCGGCGACGGCGGGTGAACCGGGCCGAAAGAAACGTCATGACTCCCGTGCCTTCCCGTGCCTTCCCGGGGCGTGCCCCTCAGCGGGGCCCTGTCGATGTCCCTGAGCCCATGCTTGGGTCCGATGACGAGCACCGCAACCGCGCCGGTCCCGGGCAGTCGGAGGTCGTCGGCGGCGTCGGGCGGGCGGAAGTCGTCGAGGCGGCAGGGCCCGCCCGCCATCAGGTCACGCCCGCCCTCCCCCAAGTCGCACTGGACCGCGCCGACCGCTTGACTACGCTGGATGAGAGGCGTCCATAGCGGGGTAAAGTCGGGCAATTTTCCTAAGGAACCGAAAATGGGTCTCGGTGTCGGCCTGTCGGCCGTGATGCGTAGGTCCCTCAGCCGGGCGGGTGCGGCGGCCGTGGTCGCCACCGGTCTGGTCCTGACCGGGGCGTGTGGCAGTGGCGGAGACAGCGGGAGCGGGGGTGACAGCCTCACCGTCGGTGTGCTGCTCCCCGGTGGGGGAGCCTCTCGCTTCGGGCAGTTCGACCGGCCTCTGATCGAGAAGAAGCTGAAGGAGCTGTGCCCGGACTGCCCGGCGGCGACCGTCGCCGCCACGGCCGAGCCGGCGGTCCAGCGGCAGCAGCTCGACGCCATGATCACCAAGGGTGTGGACGTCCTGATCGTCGCCGCCGTCGACGCCAAGGCACTGCGCTCGTCGGTCGAGGCCGCGGACCGGGCCGGCATCCCGGTCGTCGCCTACGACCGGCTCGCCCAGGGGCCCATCTCCGGTTACGTCACCTTCGACGGCGAGATCGTCGGCAGGCTCCAGGGCGAGGCGCTCCTCAAGGCCATGGGCGCGAAGGCGGACGGCGGCCAGATCGTCATGATGAACGGCGCCACGACCGACCCCAACGCCGGCTGGTACAAGCGCGGAGCGCTCTCCGTCCTGGAGGGCAAGGTGAAGATCGGCAAGTCGTACGACACCGTCGGCTGGCGGCCGGAGAACGGCTACGTCAACATGAGCGCCGCCATCTCCGCCCTCGGCGCGAACAACATCGACGGCGTCCTGGCCGCCAACGACAGTCTCGCCGGCGCCGTGGTCTCCGCCCTCAACGCCAGCGCGGTGCGGCCGCTGCCCCCGGTCACCGGACAGGACGCCGACCTCGCGGCCGTGCAACGCATCGTCCAGGGCAGCCAGTACATGACCATCTACAAGCCGTTCAAGCCCGCGGCCGACGCCGCCGCAGAGATGGCGGTCGCCCTGGGGCGCGACGAGCCGGTCGACTCCATCGCCACCGGCACCGTCGACAGCCCCACCGACGAGGACATCCCGGCAGTGCTCCTCCCGTCGGTCTCGGTGACGGTCGACAACATCGAGGACACTCTGGTCAAGGACGGTATGTACACCATCGACCAGATCTGCACCCCGAAGCTCCGGTCCGCCTGCGACAGGGCCGGACTCACCCCATGAGCCTCACCCCATGAGCCCCATCCAGGAGGTGGCCCGGTGGTTCAGCCCCTGCTGGCGTTGCGCGGCGTCTCCAAACGCTTCGCCGCCGTCCAGGCCCTGGTGGACGTGGAGCTGGAGATCAGGGCCGGGGAAGTGGTCGCCCTGGTGGGCGACAACGCCGCCGGGAAGTCCACCCTGGTCAAGGTGATCTCGGGGGTCGGTCCCGCCGACAAGGGCGTCATCGAGTGGGAGGGCACCACCGTCCAGATCCGGCGGCCCCAGGACGCCCAGCTCCTCGGGATCGCGGCCGTCTACCAGGACCTCGCGATGTGCGGCAACCTCGACGTCGTCGGCAACCTCTTCCTCGGCCGGGAGATCCACCGGTTCGGCGTCCTCGACGAGGTGGAGATGGAGCGCCGGACCCGCGAGCTGCTGCGCACCCTGTCCATCCGCATCCCCGACGTACGGGTGCCGCTCGCCACCCTGTCCGGCGGCCAGCGGCAGGTCGTCGCGATCACCCGCTCGTTCGTCAGCGCGCCCAGGCTGCTCCTGCTCGACGAGCCCACCGCCTCCCTGGGCCTCGAACAGACCAACCAGCTCCTCGACCTCATCGAGGAACTGCGCGACCGGGGCACGGGGGTGCTCCTCATCAGCCACAACATGGGGGACATCAAGGCCGTCGCCGACCGGATCGCCGTCCTGCGCCTCGGCCGCAACAACGGCCTCTTCAACGTGAGCACCACGTCTCAGGAGCAGATCATCTCCTCCATCACCGGCGCGGTGGACAACGCCGCCAACCACCGCCCGACCGACCCGGAGGAGACATGGCCGTGAGGTGGAGAGGGAGGTGGGGTCGGAGGGAAAGAGGGACCCGGGCGCGCGCCGAAGGCCGGAGGCACGACGGACACCGGAGGCACGACGGACACCGGTGGTACGGCGAGCGTCCCCGCGCATACGCCCATGCCGTGCGCCGCAGAGTGCACGAGGGTGAACTCGGCCCGGCACCCGCCCTGCTCGCTCTCGCCGTGACCTGGATCGTCTTCCAGAGCCTCAACGAGAACTTCCTCTCGCCCCGCAACCTGTCCGTCCTCAGCGTGGAGATCGTCGGGACCGGCATGGTCGCCGTCGGCGTCGTCTTCGTCCTGCTGATCGGCGAGATCGACCTCTCGGTGGGCTCGCTGGCCGGCCTCTCGGGCGCCCTGTTCGCGGCGCTGAACGTGAACCACGGCATGCCGGAAGGGCTCGCCGTGCTCGTCGCGGTGCTCTGCGGTGCGGCGGCCGGGGCCCTCCACGGGTTCGTCTTCACCAAGATCGGCGTGCCCGCGTTCGTCGTCACCCTCGCGGGCCTGCTGGCCTGGAACGGCCTGATGCTCTATCTGCTGGGGCCGGAGAGCTCCATCAGTTTCAGCGACGACGGGTTGGTCGCCGAGCTGACCAGCCGCTCCTTCGGCGCGGCCGGCGTCACCTACGGCCTGGCGGCGCTCGGTACGGCCGCGTACCTCCTCCTCTGCCACCGCGACCGCAGACGCCGCAGCGCCGCCGGGATGCCGTACCGGGCGGTGGGCGGCATCTGGGTGCGTGCGGCGCTTCTCGCGGTGGTCTCGTTCGCCACGGTCTACGTGCTGAGCCGGTTCGAGGGCCTGCCGCTGGCGCTCCTGATCTTCCTCGGCGTCATCGTCGCCTCGGACCTCCTGCTGCGCCGCACGGTGTACGGCCGGCAGGTCCTCGCACTGGGCAGCGGTGTGGAGGCGGCCCGGCGGTCCGGCGTCGACGTGGCGCGCGTACGGATCTCCGTGTTCCTGGTGTCGGGGACCCTGGCCGCGGTCGGCGGTCTGTTCGTCGCGTCGCGGCTCACCTCGGCGACCCAGGTCCCGGGCTCCGGCATGCTGCTGATCAACGCCATCGCCGCCGCCGTCATCGGGGGCACCAGCCTGTTCGGCGGCCGCGGCTCGACCTGGTCCGCGCTGCTGGGCGTGCTCATCATCCAGTCGATCGCCTCGGGCATGGCGCTGCTGGGGGTCCAGCCCGCGGTCCAGTTCATGATCACCGGCGGGGTGCTGCTCGTCGCGGTGGTCTTCGACTCGTTGGCGCGCCGCGCGGCGGAGTCACGCGGACGAGCCTGACGGTCAGATCACGCCTGACGGTCAGGTCACGGAGTCACACACCCGCGCCTCCATGCCTGTCGCTCATGCGCAGGACGAGCCGCAGGGTCTCGGTCAGGACGGCGGTGGGGACGGTCGGGTCGGCGACGCGTTGGACGCCGAGGCCGATGCCCAGGCTGAGGAGGGCCATCGCGGCCCGGTCGGCGGGCATGGCCGGGGAGACGCCCAACTCCAGGGCCAGCCCTTCCAGCAGTTGGGCCAGGGCCTCGCGAATCACGGCGACGCGTGCCGAGATCTCCTGCCGCAGCTCGTCGTCGTGACGCGCGCTGGTGAGGAACTCGACCTCCAGCGTCGTCCAGGCCTCGTCGCCGATGTGCGCCTCGGCCCACGCGGCGAAGGCCGCGAGGCGGTCGTCGATCCCTGCCTCGCCCATCACGGCGTCCGTGAGCAGCGCCAGCTGTTCGGCCCGGATGTCGTCGAGGGCGGCGAGGCACAGGTGGTCCTTGCTGCGGAAGTTGGAGTAGACGGCGCCCTTGGAGTAGCCGGCCGTCTCCGCGATGCCGCTGAGCGAGGTGGCGGCGTACCCGTGGGAGAGGAACAACTGCCGCGCGGTGGCGACGAGCCGCTCACGCGTGCGTCCCTGACTCTCGACGCGGCTCAGGCGGGCCATGTCTCGCTCCCTCTCCCGTCGGTTCTCGGAGTTCTCGGAGTTCTCGCAGGTCTCAGAGGTCTCGGATCTTATCTCCGGCAGGGGCTGTCCAAGGAATTCGGATACCGCTAGTATCCCGATCTCGTTGGTATCCGGATGACACAAGTATCTGGATGGCGGATGCCTCGAGTACCTGGGTGACGGATGTCTTGAGCATCTGGGTGACGGATGTCTTGAGCAGCCGGATCTCGTCGGTACCCCGAATGGGCGGAGACCTCAGTGACCGCGACGAGCACACGAACGACCCCTTCCCGAGGACTGGTCCTGGGCTGCGGCGGAACGCTCGGCGCGGCCTGGACGATCGGCGCCCTGCACTCGCTCCAGCGGGCCACGCGATGGGACCCGCGTGACGCCGAGGTCCTGGTGGGCACCTCCGCCGGGGCCGAGGTGGCGGCAATGCTCGGTGCCGGCCTCGGCGTGGCGGACCTGCTGGCCGCGCAGCTGGGCCGACCGGACGCCCGTCCGGAACTCCTCCGGCATTTCGCCGCCCCTCCCCGGGCGCTTCCGCCACGGCCCGCGGCCTTCCTCGGATCGCCCCGGCTGGCGCGCCACGCACTGGGCCGCGGCGTTCCCGCGCTGGCCGGGCTGTCCGGCCTGCTGCCCCAAGGCCGCGGCGACGCCCGCTGGTTGGCGACCCTCGCGGACGCCCTGACGCCTCCCGGACGGTGGGTCCGGCATCCGGCGACCTGGCTGGTGGCCACCGACTTCGACACGGGCCGCCGTACGGTCTTCGGGCACCCCGACACCCGGCCGGCCGCGCTGCGGGACGCGCTCCGGGCGTCCTGGGCGGTACCGGGCTGGTTTCCGCCCGTACGCATCGGGGGCCGGCGTTACGCCGACGGCGGGCATCCTCTCCACCGCGTCCGCCGACCTCCTGGTGCCCCTTGGGCTCGACGAGGTGTACGTCATCGCGCCGATGAGCTCCCGCTCCCCCGGACCACGCCGAGGACTCGGCCGGGCGGAGGCGCTGCTGCGCCGCGCAATGACCCGCACGCTCGACGCGGAGTGCACCGCGTTGCGGGCGGCGGGCACCCGGGTCGTCCGGATCGAGCCCAGCGCCGCCGACCTGGAGGTGATGGGCGGCAACTTCATGGCCCCTCGGCGGCGCCTGACGGTCCTGGAGACCTCCCTGCGCACCACGCGCGCCCTCGTCCGCGATGCCGTACCCACCGCCGAAGTCCGGACAGGAGCCTGAGATGCCGCACCCCGCGAGCCCGGCCGGAACCGAGAACCCTGCCGACCCCGAGAACCCTGCCGACCCCGAGAGCCCGGCCGGGACCGTCACCCGCGAGACCCACCACGTCGAGGCGCTGATCATCGGCAGTGGTCTCTCCGGCATCGGAGCGGCCGTCAAGCTGCGGGAGGCAGGGGTACGCGACCTCGTCCTCGTCGAGAAGGCGGACGACCTGGGCGGCACCTGGCGGGACAACATCTACCCGGGCTGCGCCTGCGACGTGCCCTCCGCCCTGTACTCCTACTCCTTCGCGCCCAACCCGGAGTGGACGCGGGCCTTCGCCGGCCAGCCCGAGATCCGCTCCTACCTCCGCGACACGGCGGCCGCGTACGGCATCACCCCGCTCGTCCGCTACGGCACCGAGGTCACCCGGGCGCGGTGGGACCCCGCCGACGCCCGCTGGCACGTCGAGACCAGCCGCGACACCTACTCGGCCCGCTTCCTGATCGCGGCGGCCGGGCCCTGGCACGAACCCCTGCTCCCCGACATACCGGGCCTCGCCGACTTCCCCGGCGAGGTCTTCCACTCCTCGCGCTGGCGCCACGACCACGACCTCACCGGCGCCCGCGTGGCCGTCGTCGGCAGCGGCGCCTCGGCCGTGCAGTTCGTGCCCGCCATCCAGCCCCGCGTCGGCCGCCTGCACCTGTTCCAGCGCACCGCCCAGTGGGTGCTGCCCAAGCCCGACCACGCGGTGCCGCGCGCCGAACGATGGTTGCTGCGGAACGTCCCCGGAGCCCAACGGGCGCTGCGCGACGCGGAGTACGCGGCGCTGGAGGCCCTCGGCGTCGGCTTCCGGCACCCGGCCCTCCTGCGGGCGGTGCAGAAGGTGGGCACGCTCCACCTCAGAGCCGCCGTCAAGGATCCCCACCTGCGGCGGGCGCTGACCCCCGACTACACCCTGGGCTGCAAACGGCTCCTGCTCTCCAACACCTACTATCCCGCCCTGACCCGGCCCAACGTCACCGTGCACGCCACGGCGGTGAAGGCCGTCGAGGGCAGCCGTGTCATCGGCGAGGACGGGCGGAGCGCGGACGTCGACACGATCATCCTGGGCACCGGCTTCCACATCCTCGACATGCCCATCGCCCAACGCGTGTTCGACGCCGACGGGGCCGGCCTCGACGACCACTGGCAGGGCAGCCCGGACGCCTACCTCGGCACCACCGTCAGCGGGTTCCCCAACGCGTTCGTCCTCCTCGGACCGCATCTCGGCACCGGGCACTCCTCCGCGTACACGGTCCTCGAAGCCCAACTGGACTATGTGGCGGGCGCGGTGCGCCATTTCCGCTCGGCGGGCTTGACCAGCATGGACGTACGCCCCGAAGTGCAGGCCGCCTTCAGCGCCGAGGTCCAGCAGGCGCTGCCGTCCACCGTCTACAACGCGGGCGGCTGCTCCAGCTACTACCTGGACGACAACGGCCTCAACAGCTTCAGCTGGCCGTGGTCGACGGGCCGGATGCGCCGGCGGCTGGCACGGTTCGACCCCGAGGCCTACGTCGTCACGCGGGCCGCCGGGTGAACCGGTCACCCGCCGCGGCGATCAGGAAGGAGACGGCGGTGGTCACGGCGACGGTCCCCAGCATGACCAGCGTGACGCCGACGCCGTAGAGGCCGCTGGCGTCGTCCGACCAGTCGTAGAAGGAGGCGACGGTCAGACCGACCGCGGTGCCGACCACGGCCCCCGTGATGTGGCGTCGGGACGCCGCCCAGTACACCGGAATCAGCAGCGTCAGCACCAGGCCGATCACCTGCCACGTCTCGTACGGGCCGGTCGACGAACCGTCAGGGTGCACATCACGCTGCTGGTCCCAGCCCAGCCAGACGGCCCACATGGCCAGCGATGCCACGGCCGTCACAAGGGTCGGCAGCAGCTGGCGAACGGATTTCAGGAGTCCTTGGCTCATGTCCCAAGCGTCTCGGCACGCCGATTCACCGGCCAGAGCGCAAGTACTCAGCTTCACCCGAGTACATGAGCGATCAGGCCCCCTAAGCGGGTGAAGCCCGGTCCCGGGTTCGTGGTGCGGGGCATGGATGAAGCCCCGGCCCTATCCGGCCGAGTCGGCGGACACGACGCGCTGGAGTTGAGCGATGAAAGCGATGCAACAGAGATCTGATCGGACCGATTCCACCGGCCACACGACCCACCACGTTCCGGTCCTCATCGTCGGGGGGTCCCTCGTCGGCCTGTCGACCTCGGTGTTCCTGGGCCGGCTGGGGGTGCGGCACACGCTGGTGGAGCGGCACGCCGGCACCTCCATCCACCCGCGCGGCCGGGGCAACAACGTCCGCACGATGGAGCTGTACCGGGCGGCCGGCGTCGAGCCGGGGATCCGGAAGGCGGCCGCCACGCTGGCCGGCAACCACGGGATCCTGCAGACGCCCACCCTGGTCGGCGACGCGGGCGGGTGGCTTTTCAAGGAGATCGACGCAGGCGGCGGACTGGCCCGGTTCAGCCCCAGTTCGTGGTGCCTGTGCAGCCAGAACGACCTGGAACCGGTGCTGTTCGAGCACGCCGAGCGGCTCGGCTGCGATCTGCGGTACGGCACCGAACTGCTGTCGTTCGACAGTGACCCCTCCGGTGTCACGGCGGTGGCCAAGAGCCGGGAGACGGGCGAGCACACCACCTTCCGCGCGGACTACCTCGTCGCCGCCGACGGCCCCCGCAGCCCCGTCCGCGAGCAGCTCGACATCGGGCAGAGCGGTCCCGGCGACCTGTTCCACAACGTCAGCGTCACCTTCCGCTCCCGCGGCCTGGCCGACGTCGTGGGCGACCGCCGCTTCATCGTCTGCTACCTGACGAACCCGGACGCCGACGGCGCGCTGCTGCCCGTGGACAACCGGGAGAACTGGGTCTTTCACGCCCCCTGGCACCCCGAACAGGGCGAAACCCTGGAGGACTTCACCGAAGAGCGGTGCGCCGAACACATCCGCCGCGCGGTCGGGGTCGCCGACCTCGACGTCCAGGTCACCGGCAAGGCACCCTGGCACGCCGCCCAGCGGGTCGCCCGGAGCTACCGGTCGGGACGTGTCTTCCTGGCCGGCGACTCGGCCCACGAGATGTCCCCCACCGGGGCCTTCGGCTCCAACACCGGTATCCAGGACGCGCACAACCTCGCCTGGAAGCTGGCCGCGGTGCTCGGCGGCTGGGCCGGGGCGGGCCTGCTGGACACGTACGACGCCGAGCGCCGCCCGGTGGCGGAGGCGACCAGCGCCCGCGCCGCCTCCCGGTCGGTCGAGCACAGCCACCCCGGCTTCGCCCCGGCCCCCGGCGTCGGCGGTGGCGCCGGCCCGCAGCGCGACATCCTCAACGTGGCCCTCGGCTACCGCTATCCGCAGGGCGCCGTCCTCGGCACCGACCCCGCGGCCCCGGTCGTCCCGGAACGCCTCGACCTGTCCGGCGAGCCCGGCAGCAGGGCGCCCCACATGGCGGTACGGCACCGCGGTGAACCCATCTCCACCCTGGACCTCTACGAACGCTCGCTCGTCCTGCTCAGTGACGCCGACGCCGATGCCGACGGACCGGGCGGCTGGCACGAGGCCGCCCTCCGCCTGGCCGAGGCGATGCCCGTCCCCCTGACCTCGTACCGGGTCGGCACGGGACCCGACGCTGAGCTGACGCCCGAGGGCGACGCGGACTGGGCGACCGTGCACGGCACGACGCCTTCGGGCGCCGTACTCGTCCGGCCCGACGGGTTCGTGGCCTGGCGGTCGTCAGGGCCGGTCCCGGACGCAGAGTCCGCACTGCGCGATGTCCTGACCACGCTGCTGGCGACGGTCTGATCTCCGGAGCACACAGCCGGCCGGCCCCTGGACACTCCGGGGC
>NZ_JBHVDX010000205.1:0-19027 GCF_042802555.1 Streptomyces sp. NPDC057474
GGCCCGGATTCCCTACGACGGCCGGGTCAGCCCCAGCGGTACCCGTCACCGAACAGCAGGGTGTGCTCCAACACGTCCTCCATCGGGTCGTCGACCTGGCCGACGTTGATGAGCCCGATGCGGGGTCCGTTGTGCGAGGACTTGTTGGTCTCGTCCGCGTGCGCGGCCCCGGCCGGAAGCCAGCACAGCGTCGCCCCGGCCAGCACCCCCGTGACCACTCGCGCCATGGTCCTCGCCCGGTCGTTCCTCATCCCTCGGCCCCTCATTTCGTCGGCTCGGCCTCTGATCGGACTCTGTGTCCACCCGTTCATCTGCCTGGACCGCACGAAGGTCACGCCGAGTAACTCGTACGTGGACCGTGGGACTCAGTTGTGGCTGTGCAGGATCTCGTTCAGGCCGCCCCAGACCGCGTTGTTCGGGCGGGCCTCGACCGTGCCGGTGACCGAGTTGCGGCGGAAGAGGATGTTCGAGGCGCCGGAGAGCTCGCGTGCCTTGACGACCTGCCCGTCGGGCATGGTGACGCGGGTGCCGGCGGTGACGTAGAGGCCGGCCTCGACGACGCACTCGTCGCCGAGGGCGATGCCGACGCCCGCCTCGGCGCCGATCAGGCAGCGCTCGCCGATGGAGATGATGACGTTGCCGCCACCGGAGAGCGTGCCCATGGTGGAGGCGCCGCCGCCGATGTCGGAGCCGTCGCCGACGACGACGCCGGCGGAGATCCGGCCCTCGACCATCGACGTGCCGAGGGTGCCCGCGTTGAAGTTGACGAAGCCCTCGTGCATGACCGTGGTGCCCTCGGCGAGGTGCGCGCCGAGACGGACGCGGTCGGCGTCGGCGATCCGGACGCCCTTGGGGGCCACGTAGTCCGTCATGCGCGGGAACTTGTCGACGGACGTGACCTGGAGGTGCAGGCCCTCGGCGCGGGCGTTGAGGCGCACCTTCTCCAGGTCGTCGACGGCGACCGGGCCGAGGGAGGTCCAGGCGACGTTGGCGAGGAGGCCGAAGACGCCGTCCAGGCTCTGGCCGTGCGGCTTGACCAGGCGGTGGGAGAGCAGGTGCAGGCGCAGGTAGGCGTCGTGCGTGTCGACCGGCTTCTCGTCGAGCGAGGAGATGACCGTGCGGACCGCGACGACCTCGACGCCCCGGCGCGTGTCCTGACCGATCGCGGCGGTCGCGGCGCCGCCCAGCAGCTCCGCGGCCTGCTCGGCGGTCAGCCGCTCGGTGCCGGAGGGGCCGGGCTCGGCGGAGAGCTCGGGCGCGGGGAACCAGGTGTCGAGAACGGTGCCGTCGGCGGCGATCGTGGCGAGGCCGGCGGCCACGGCGCCGGTGGTACGAGGAGCAGTCGTGTCGGTCATGAGGGCAACCTAACTGTCCGGGGGCAGTGCGGGCCAACCGGCGACGGGGGTGTCTCAGGGGCCGGGCACTTTGCGGACATACGGTGCCGAGCGGCCCGCCCACCCCCGTGGAGCGGGCCGCTCGGAGGCGAGGGGTCAGCCGCGTTTGCCCGGCTCGTCCACGACCGCGGCGGCGAACGCCCTGCCCGTGACCGTCTCGCCGTCGTTGATCATCCGCTCACCGAGCACCTCGTACGTCTCCGGATCGATCAGCCACTCCCGCTCGATGCGCTCGTCCCCGGCGTCGTTGCCGCTGTAGCGCAGGGCGACGGCCCGGCGGCCGGCCGCGTCCTCGACCATGTGGTCGACCACGTCCAGGTGGGGCAGCGTGGCGAGCGCGCGGTACAGGCTGCCCGCCAGCCCCTCGGGCGGCTTGATGTCGGCACCGAGCACCTTGCGTCGCGCGCGGTTGAGCCGCGAGCGGACCGTTCCCACGGGGATGTCCAGGGCCTGGGCGACCTCCTGGTAGCTGAGGTCGGCCCAGGCGACGAGCAGCAGGACGTGCCGGTCCCCCGCGGGCAGCGCCGCCAGCGCCCCGGCGAGCGGCCCCTGCGCCGCGACCCGGCTGTCGGTCCGCTCGACCCAGGTCTGGCTCCAGGACGCGGCGACCGGATCGTGTCCGGTGCGGGCCAGAGCTTTGAGCGCCCGGACCTCCGTACGGCGGTGCTTGCCGATGAGGTTGCCCGCGATGCCGTACAGCCAGGGGCGGGCGTTGGGGCGGCTCCGGTCGTAGCGGCCGCGGATGCGGAACGCGGTGAGGAAGGTGTCCGCGGTGAGGTCGTCGGCCATGGAGTCGCCGAGCCGCCGGGCCACGTACCGGTGGATGTCCGGGGCGTAGCGGTCGTAGAGCCGCGCGACAGCTCGGGCTGTTCCAGCGACTGGGTGACGACCTCGGCGTCGTCCTCCACGCGTGCCTGTGGCGGTGGTCCGCTCACCGGGTTCTCTCCCACTCGTCACAACCGCTCCCCTTCGCCGTGTTCCTGTCACCCCCTGTTTCCCGATGACCCGAGGAAGGTTCACGGTTCACTCGAAGCCGTCCGGCGAGGGTGCCTCAGGGAAGCACGCGGGCCGGCGGCCGCGGCGCTCGCCCGGGTCGCGGTTCAGGGAATGACCCGCGCCAGCACCTCCCGCGCGTACTCCTCGTCATAGGGTGCCCCCGTCAGCAGTACCTGCAGGCAGATGCCGTCGATCAGCGCGACCAGCGCCCGTGCGGTCACCGGGTCGGTGCGGCGGGCGAGACAGTCGGCGAAGGCCCGGCCCCACTCGTCGGCGACGGGCCGGAGGGCGGGCCTGCGCAGCGCGGCGAGGTAGAGCTCGTATTCCACCTCCAGGCCCGTACGGTCACCGGCGAACCATTCGCCGCCCAGCGCGGCCAGTTCGGCGGCCAGGTCGGTGCCGGGGTCCCGCAGCGCCTCGCGCGCGGCGACGGTCTTCGCGAAGCCCTCGTTGGCCTGCCGCAGGGCGGCGACCATCAGATCGTCGAGGGTCTTGAAGTGGTACGTCGTCGAGCCGAGCGGTACGTCCGCCTCGGCGGCCACGGTCCGGTGGCTCAGCCCGGCGATGCCTCTCTCTCCCACGACCCGGATCGCGGCGTCGATGATCCGCTGCCGCCGCTCGGGGTCGTAACGCCGGGCCATCAGTGGGCGCCTCCCAGGTTCAGCACCACCACTCCCGCGATGATCAGCACGATGCCGGCGACCTTGGCGAAGCTCAGCCCCTCCCCGAACAGCACCAGCCCGAGCGCGGCGACGGTCGCGGTGCCGACGCCGGACCAGATCGCGTACGCCGTGCCGATCGACATCGATTTCAACGCCTGGGCGAGCAGGACGAAGGAGACGAGGTACCCCACACCGGTGACCAGCGACGGCCACAACTTGCTGAAGCCCTCGCTGTACTTCATGGCGGTGGTGGCGGCCACTTCGGCGGCTATGGCGCCGGCGAGCAACAGATATCCCATGTGTACGATCGTACACATCATGCGTACGGGTGTACACATCACAGGTGCGCGTGCACACATCGCACGCACAGGCGTACTTATGGGCGGAATTGGATGTCGGCGACCGCCAAGAGGCCCTGCTTTCGGGGCCGTTCTGTTATGGAAGCGCTCACTGAAAGGGCTCCCCGGGCACCACTTGGTCCACTACTGTTTCAACGGTCAAGCTCCCGAATGTGATGATCTTGAGGATCTCGCATACCGGGTCGCGTCTGGCTCCTCCCTGTCGATCCCATGACGATTCGCGTCCGCATCTGGCGACGCTGAAGGAACCGCGCATGCCGCCACAAAAGCCCGGACCTGATCCGGACCAGATCACGCCCAACCTTCCGGTGCTCAGATCCGCGAAGGTGTGGGAGACGGGTGTCGCCCCGAACGACACCCGAATACCGGGCACGCGCCGCCTCTGGCTGGCCGGTGCCCTCGCCCTCGCCGTGGTCTCCTCCTGCGTGACCTGGATCGCCCTGCAGGACTCGGGACCTGACGACTCGTCGGAGAAGAACGGCCGCACCACCGCCGCTGACGACCGGGTCCTCCCCTCCCTCTCCCTCCCGCCCACGTCGCCCCCGGCGACCTCGGCGCCGGACGGCAAGAGCGGCCTGTCGGAGCCGCAGGGCTCCGAGGGCGACTCCAAGAACGACGGGGACAAGGACAACGGCGAGGACAAGGGCGAGGACAAGGACTCCGCCGGCTCCAAGGATTCCGGCTCGTCCGACGACAAACAGCAGGGCGGCTCGAAGCCGACCGCCGAGCCGTCGAAGACGACGTCGCCCACCAAGAAGCCGCCGTCCTCGTCCACCTCACGGAAGTCCGTACAGGCGGTCAACTACTCGGACCGGTACTGGCATCTGCGCAGCGGTGTGATCCGGCTGGACCAGGTGAGCTCCCGCAGCGGAAGCGAGACCCGGGAGGACTCGTCCTTCAAGGTCGTCTCCGGCCTCGCCAAGTCCTCCTGCTACTCCTTCCGGATGTCGGACGGCCGCTACGTCCGGCACCAGAGCTTCCGGCTCCGGGTCAGCGGCAACGACGGCTCGAACCTCTTCAGGCAGGACGCCACGTTCTGCCCCGTGCAGTCGCCGTACTCGGACGCCGTGATGCTCCAGGCGGTGAACTATCCCGACCGCTACCTGCGCCACAAGAACTTCGAGCTGGTCCTGGACCCGTACGGCTACAACACGACCGGCCGCCAGGACTTCTTCTTCCGCCTGGTGAAGGGTCTCGGCTGAGTGGCGTGACACCCGCACACGAGTGTGGCCCCCGGCGAATCGCCGGGGGCCACACCCATGTCACAGGTCTCAGACGTTGAACCCGAGCGCCCGGAGCTGCTCGCGGCCGTCGTCGGTGATCTTGTCGGGGCCCCACGGGGGCATCCAGACCCAGTTGATGCGGAGTTCGTTGACGATGCCGTCCGTGGCGGACTTGGCCTGGTCCTCGATGACGTCCGTCAGCGGGCAGGCCGCGGAGGTCAGGGTCATGTCGATCGTCGCGATGTTCGCGTCGTCGATGTGGATGCCGTAGATGAGGCCGAGGTTGACGACATCGATGCCCAACTCGGGGTCCACGACGTCGTACAGGGCCTCGCGGACCTCCTCCTCGGAGGCCGGCTTCATCTCCAGGGTCTCGCTCATGCCGTCTTCCTTTCGACGTCGGCGTCGGCGCCCAGCGCCTGGGCCGTCGCGTCCTTCCACGCCATCCAGCTGAGGAGGGCGCACTTGACCCGGGCGGGGTACTTGGAAACGCCGGCGAACGCGACCGCGTCCTCCAGCACCTCCTCCATCGCGTCGTCCGGCTCGATCTTCCCCTTGGACTGCATCAGCTCCAGGAAGGTCTCCTGGATCTTCTGCGCGTCCGCGAGGTCCTTGCCGACGAGCAGGTCGTTCAGTACGGAGGCCGACGCCTGGCTGATCGAGCAGCCCTGGCCCTCGTACGAGACGTCCTGAACGGTCGTGCCGTCGTACTTCACTCGCAGGGTGATCTCGTCGCCGCACGTCGGGTTCACGTGGTGCACCTCGGCGTCGCCATCCCGCAAGCCCCGCCCGTGCGGGTGCTTGTAGTGGTCCAGGATGACTTCCTGGTACATCGAGTCCAGCTTCATGCGATCGCTCGTCCCCTCAACCGAAGAAGTTCCGTACGTGCTCCAGACCTTCGACCAGCGCGTCGATCTCGGCCGGCGTGGAGTACAGATAGAACGACGCTCGGGTGGTCGCGGGAATTCCGTAGCGCAGGCAGACGGGACGGGCGCAGTGGTGGCCGACCCGGACCGCGATGCCCTGCTCGTCGAGGACCTGGCCCACGTCGTGCGGGTGGATGTCGCCGAGCGTGAAGGAGATCGCCGCGCCCCGGTCCTCGGCCGTGGCGGGGCCGATGATCCTGAGGCCCGGGACCTCCGCCAGCCGCTTCACCGCGTACTCGGTGATCGCGTGCTCGTGGGCGAGGATCTTGTCCATGCCGATCGAGTTCAGATAGTCGATCGCCGCTCCCAGGCCGACCGCCTGCGCGATCGGCGGGGTGCCCGCCTCGAACTTGTGCGGGGCGGGAGCGTACGTCGACGAGTGCATCGACACCGTCTCGATCATCTCGCCGCCACCGAGGAACGGGGGAAGGTCCTCCAGCAGCTCCTGGCGGCCCCAGAGCACGCCGATGCCCGTCGGACCGCACATCTTGTGGCCGGTGAAGGCCACGAAGTCGGCCTGGAGGGCCTGCACGTCCAGCGGCATGTGCGGCGCGGCCTGCGAGGCGTCGATGCAGACCAGGGCGCCGACCTCCTGCGCCCGGCGCACTATCGCCTCGACGGGGTTGACCGTGCCGAGGATGTTGGACACCAGCACGAAGGAGACGATCTTCGTCTTCTCCGTGATGATCTCTTCGATGTTGGAGAGGTCGAGGCGGCCGTCGTCGGTCAGCCCGAACCACTTCAGCTTCGCGCCCGTGCGCTGCGAGAGCAGCTGCCACGGCACGATGTTGGAGTGGTGCTCCATCTCCGTGATGACGATCTCGGTCTCGGCGTCCACCCGGTAGGGCTCGTCGGCCCAGCCGAGCATGTTCGCCACGAGGTTCAGCGACTCGGAGGCGTTCTTGGTGAAGATCACCTCGTCGCGGCTCGGCGCGTTGATGAACGCGGCCGCCTTGTCGCGCGCACCCTCGTACAGCGCCGTGGCCTCCTCGGCGAGCACATGCACACCGCGGTGGACGTTGGCGTTGTAGCGCTCGTAGTACTCGCTCAGGGCGTCCAGCACCTGGCGCGGCTTCTGCGAGGTCGCCGCGTTGTCCAGGTACACGAGCTTCCTACCGTCGTGGACCTGGCGGTCCAGGATGGGGAAGTCCTTGCGGATCGCCTCGGTGTCGAGGAGGCCCGGCAGCTGTGTCACGCGGATGCGCCACCCTTCACGTACTTGTCGTAGCCCTCGGCCTCGAGCTGGTCGGCGAGCTCCGGGCCGCCGGACTCGGCGATACGGCCGTTCGCGAACACATGCACGTGGTCGGGCTTGATGTAGCGCAGGATGCGCGTGTAGTGGGTGATCAGCAGGGTGCCGACCTCGCCGGTCTCGCGGACGCGGTTCACGCCCTCCGACACGATGCGCAGCGCGTCGACGTCCAGACCGGAGTCCGTCTCGTCGAGGATCGCGATCTTCGGCCGGAGCAGTTCGAGCTGCAGGATCTCGTGGCGCTTCTTCTCGCCGCCGGAGAAGCCCTCGTTGACGTTGCGTTCGGCGAAGGCGGGGTCCATGTTGAGGCGCTGCATGGCCTCCTTGACCTCCTTGACCCACAGGCGGAGCTTGGGTGCCTCGCCGCGGATCGCGGTGGCGGAGGTGCGCAGGAAGTTGGAGACCGAGACGCCGGGGATCTCGACCGGGTACTGCATCGCCAGGAACAGGCCCGCGCGGGCGCGCTCGTCGACGGACATCTCCAGGACGTCCTCGCCGTCGAGGGTGACGGTGCCGCCGGTGATCGTGTACTTCGGGTGGCCCGCGAGCGAGTAGGCGAGGGTCGACTTGCCGGAGCCGTTGGGGCCCATGATGGCGTGCGTCTCGCCCTGCTTCACGGTCAGGTCGACGCCCTTGAGGATCTCCTTCGTGGCGTTGTCGGCCTCGACGGTGACGTGCAGGTCGTGGATTTCAAGCGTTGCCATGGGTGCCTCAGGACTCCTGGGTGAGGGAGACGAGCACGTCGTCCCCTTCGATCTTTACGGGGTAAACGGGGACGGGGCGCGTCGCGGGAAGGCCGGACGGCTTGCCGGTTCTGAGGTCGAACGCGGAGCCGTGCAGCCAGCACTCGATCTGGCAGTCCTCCACCTCGCCCTCGGAGAGCGAGACGTTCGCGTGGGAGCAGATGTCGTGGATGGCGAACACCTCGCCCTCGGTCTGCACGACCGAGACCGGCGTGCCGTCGAGTTCCACCCGCTTCGGGGTGTCCTCCTCCAGCTCGCTCAGCCCGCAGGCGCGTACATACGTCGAAGAGGCAGCCATCAGACCGACGCCTCCAGCTCCTCGTCGATCTTCACGAGAAGGCGTTCCTGGATGTCGTCCACACCGATGTGCTGGACCAGCTCGGCGAAGAAGCCGCGGACCACCAGACGACGGGCCTCGTCGGCCGGGATGCCGCGGGCCATCAGGTAGAAGAGCTGCTCGTCGTCGAAGCGGCCGGTCGCCGAGGCGTGGCCGGCGCCGACGATCTCGCCGGTCTCGATCTCCAGGTTCGGCACCGAGTCGACCCGGGCGCCGTCCGTGAGGACCAGGTTCCGGTTCATCTCGTAGGTGTCGGTGCCCTCGGCCTTGGCCTCGATCAGCACGTCGCCGATCCACACGGCGTGGGCGCCCTCGCCCTGGAGCGCGCCCTTGTAGACGACGTTCGACTTGCAGTGCGGGACGTTGTGGTCGACCAGGAGGCGGTGCTCCTGGTGCTGGCCGGCGTCCGTGAAGTACAGCCCGAAGAGTTCGGCCTCGCCGCCGGTGCCGGCGTAGGTCACGCGCGGGTGCAGTCGTACGACGTCGCCGCCGAAGGTGACCACGACGGACTTGAAGGAGGCGTCCCGGCCGATGACGGCGTTGTGCTGGGCCACGTGCACGGCCTTGTCGTCCCAGTCCTGGACGGAGACGACGGTCAGCTTGGCGCCGTCGCCCAGGATGTAGTCGACGTTGGCGGCGAGCACGGCGTCACCGGTGTGGTCGATGACGACGACGGCCTCGGCGAAGGCGCCCAGCTCGACGACCTGGTGGGCGAAGGCGGTGCCGCCTTCGCCGTGCACGGCGATACGGATCGGCTCGGCGAGGACCGTCTCCTTGGGGACGGTGATCACACCGGCCTTCTCGAACGCCGAGTAGGCCTGGGCGGCGACGCGGTCCACGGGGGCGCCCGCCCTGCCGAGGCGCGCGTCGTCGCGGTCGACGGTCTCGACCGTGACGCCCTCGGGCGCCTCGACGGCGACCTTCAGGCCCTCGCCGGTGGCGACGGCGGTGCCGTCGTGCAGCCCGCGCAGCCGCTCCAGCGGGGTGAACCGCCACTCCTCCTCGCGGCCGTGCGGGACCGGGAAGTCCGCCACGTCGAAGGACGGGGGCGCGCTCATGCGCGTGGCGACGGTCGACTCTGCGGCCACCGCGATCTGGCCGGCGGTGGTCGAGCCCACCGGGATGTTCTGAGCCTCAGCCATGGCTGTCGGTCTGCTCTCTTCCTACGTCAAGAAATCTGGCTACTGCGGGAGAACGACGGTCTTAACCGACCGCGCCTTCCATCTGCAGCTCGATCAGCCGGTTGAGCTCCAGCGCGTACTCCATGGGCAGCTCCTTCGCGATCGGCTCGACGAAGCCGCGCACGATCATCGCCATCGCCTCGAACTCGGTCATGCCACGGCTCATCAGGTAGAAGAGCTGGTCGTCACTGACCTTGGAGACGGTGGCCTCGTGGCCCATGGACACGTCGTCCTCGCGGACGTCCACGTAGGGGTACGTGTCCGAGCGGGAGATCGTGTCGACGAGCAGCGCGTCGCACAGCACGTTCGACTTGGAGCCGTGGGCGCCCTCACCGATCTCGACGAGACCGCGGTAGGACGTACGGCCGCCACCACGCGCCACGGACTTCGACACGATGTTGGAGGAGGTGTTCGGCGCCATGTGGACCATCTTGGAGCCGGCGTCCTGGTGCTGCCCCTCGCCCGCGAAGGCGATGGAGAGGGTCTCGCCCTTGGCGTGCTCGCCCATCAGGTAGACGGCCGGGTACTTCATGGTGACCTTGGAGCCGATGTTGCCGTCGACCCACTCCATGGTCGCGCCCTCGTACGCCACGGCGCGCTTGGTGACCAGGTTGTAGACGTTGTTCGACCAGTTCTGGATGGTCGTGTAGCGGCAGCGGGCGCCCTTCTTGACGATGATCTCGACGACCGCGGAGTGCAGGGAGTCCGACTTGTAGATCGGGGCCGTACAGCCCTCGACGTAGTGGACGTAGGCGTCCTCGTCGACGATGATCAGCGTCCGCTCGAACTGGCCCATGTTCTCCGTGTTGATACGGAAGTAGGCCTGGAGCGGGATCTCCACGTGCACGCCCTTCGGCACGTAGATGAAGGAGCCGCCGGACCACACGGCCGTGTTCAGCGACGCGAACTTGTTGTCGCCGACCGGGATGACGGTCCCGAAGTACTCCTTGAAGAGCTCCGGGTGCTCCTTGAGGGCCGTGTCGGTGTCCAGGAAGATGACGCCCTGCTCCTCCAGGTCCTCGCGGATCTGGTGGTAGACAACCTCGGACTCGTACTGGGCCGCGACGCCCGCGACGAGGCGCTGCTTCTCCGCCTCGGGGATGCCGAGCCTGTCGTACGTGTTCTTGATGTCCTCGGGCAGGTCCTCCCAGGACTCCGCCTGCTTCTCCGTGGAGCGCACGAAGTACTTGATGTTGTCGAAGTCGATGCCCGACAGGTCCGAGCCCCAGTTCGGCATGGGCTTCTTCTCGAACAGGCGCAGGCCCTTGAGACGGAGCTTGGTCATCCACTCCGGCTCGTTCTTCTTCGCGGAGATGTCGCGGACGACGTCCTCGTTGATACCGCGCTTGGCAGAGGCACCGGCCACGTCGGAGTCGGCCCAGCCGTATTCGTAGTTACCCAGGCCCTCCAGCTCGGGGTGGGCAGTCTCCTCAATGGGGAGCGTCATGCGGGGTTCCTCCCGGCGGTGCTTGCAGATGCGGTGTCGGTGGCTGTCTTTGAAACTCTGGGGATGAACGTCGTGCAGACGCCGTCGCCGTGGGCGATGGTGGCCAGCCGCTGGACGTGCGTACCGAGCAGTTCGGCGAAGAGCTCGGTCTCGGCCTCGCAGAGCTGCGGGAACTGCTCGGCCACATGGGCTACCGGACAGTGGTGCTGGCAGAGCTGCTCACCCTGGTGCGGGTGGGGGGCACTGCGTGCCGTAGCAGCGTACCCGTCGGTGCTCAAGGCCTTGGCCAGGGCTTCGGTCTTCTGTTCGGGGTCCGCGGCCTCGACGGCCTTGCGGTAGGCGCCGGCCTCGGCGGCGACCCGGGCGCGGGCGAAGGCGGCGACCGCCTGCTCCCCGCCCTCCCGGTCCGCGATCCAGCGGAGCGCGTCCGCGGCGAGCTTGTCGTACGACTGGTCGAAGGCGTCCCGCCCGCAGTCCGTCAGGGCGAACACCTTGGCCGGGCGCCCACGCGTACGCGCGCCGTAGACGCGCTGCTCGCGGGGCTGTACGACATCGTCGCCGACGAGTGCGTCGAGGTGCCGGCGGACGGCCGCCTGGGTCAGCCCGAGGCGCCCGGCGAGGTCGGCCACGGTGGACGGGCCGTGGGACAGGATGGACCGCGCGACCCGGTTGCGTGTCGACCGCTCCCCGGTCGCGAGTTCCTCCTGCGGAGCCTCGCCAACGTTTTTCACAACGCCATTGTTGCGTAATTCCTCGGACAGGGGCAAGCCGCGCCCGGACGGGCGAGCGGTGCCGTGCATCACTTAGGCATACCTAAGCTGACCTGCGGGAACGATCATTGATCGATCAAACCGCTAGCGCCGCGAAAGCCGCTCCGGAAGACTGCCACACCATGTCGACAACCCCTCCCACCGGCCCTCTTGTCACCCGCGCCGACCTGGTGGCGGACCTGCGCGCCACCGGTGTCGAACCCGGCGAGACCCTCCTCGTGCACTCCTCGCTCAGCGCGCTCGGCTGGGTCTGCGGAGGCACCGTCACGGTCGTCCAGGCGCTGCTCGACGCGCTCGGTCCGGACGGCACCCTGGTCGTCCCCAGCCAGACCGGCCAGCTCTCGGACCCGGCGCTGTGGGCGTACCCGCCGGTGCCCGAGGAGTGGTGGGAACTGATCCGGGCGACCATGCCCGCGTACGACCCGGACACCACGCCCACGCGCGGGGTCGGTGTGATCCCCGAGACGGTGCGGACGTGGCCGGGTGCCCTGCGCAGCGCGCACCCCCAGACGTCCTTCGCGGCGATCGGCCCGGGCGCGGCGGCGATCCTCGCGGATCATGCCCGCGACTGCCGCCTCGGCGAGCGCAGCCCCCTGGCCCGGCTGGAGAAGGCGGGCGCCCGCGTGCTCCTGCTCGGCGCGGGCTACGACTCCTGCACCAGCTTCCACCTGGCCGAATACCGGATTCCCGCACCGCTGGTCGAGGTCGGCAGGCCGGGCCCGGACGGCTGGGAGGTGGTGACCGAGGTGTGGATCGACTCGGACCGGTTCGACGAGCTGGGGTACGACTTCGAGCGCGACCACGGGATCCGCCGGGCCGGGGTGGGCGCGGCGGACGTACGTCTGTTCCCGGTGGCCGACGCGGTGGCGTACGCCGAGCGCTGGCTCCCCTTGCACCGTCCCCGTGAGGAGGAGATCTCCGGACCCGCCCGCCTCGGCACCCGGCCGCGTACCTAGACTCGGTCCCATGCGAAGTGACCCCGTGGTCCAGGTCCGGTCCCTGGTGAAAAGGTACGGCGACAAGACCGCGGTGGACGGCCTCGACCTGGTGGCCGGGGCGGGCGTCACCGCCGTGCTCGGCCCCAACGGCGCGGGCAAGACGACCACGATCGAGATCTGCGAGGGCTACCGGAAGCCGGACTCCGGCTCGGTGTCCGTCCTCGGCCTCGACCCGGTCCGCGAGGCCGCCGCGCTGCGCCCCCGGACAGGCGTGATGCTCCAGTCCGGCGGCGTCTACTCCGGCGCCCGCGCCGACGAGATGCTCCGGCATGTGGCCAAGCTGCACGCCCACCCCCTCGACGTGGACGCCCTCATCGAGCGTCTGGGCCTCGGCAGTTGCGGCCGTACGACGTATCGGCGGCTCTCCGGCGGCCAGCAGCAGCGGCTCGCCCTCGCGATGGCCGTGGTCGGCCGCCCCGAGCTGGTCTTCCTCGACGAGCCGACCGCCGGCCTCGACCCGCAGGCCCGCCGGGCGACCTGGGAGCTGGTCCGGGACCTGCGCGCGGACGGCGTCTCGGTCATTCTCACCACGCACTACATGGACGAGGCCGAACAGCTCGCGGACGACGTCGCGATCATCGACGCCGGCAAGGTCATAGCCCAAGGAACGCCCGAGGAGCTGTGCCGGGGCGGCGCGGAGAACACCCTGCGCTTCACCGGCCGCCCGGCCCTCGACGTCGGCTCCCTGCTCAAGGCCCTCCCGGCGGACTCCACCGCCCTCGAACTGACGCCCGGTGTCTACCGGGTGACCGGCAAGATCGACCCGCAGCTCCTGGCGACCGTCACCTCCTGGTGCGCCCAGCACGGGGTGATGCCGGACCGGATCTCGGTGGAACGGCACACCCTCGAAGACGTGTTCCTGGAGCTCACAGGTAAGGAGCTGCGCTCATGAGCGCGAGTACGAGCACGGGCACGTACACGCCGAAGCCTGGCGCCGCCCCGCTCCCCCGCATGATCGCGGCGCAGGCGGCCCTGGAGACGAAGATGCTGCTGCGCAACGGCGAGCAGTTGCTCCTGACGGTCGTCATCCCGACCCTGCTGCTGGTGCTCTTCGGGTCGGTGGACATCGTCGACACGGGCGCGGGCAGTGCGGTCGACTTCCTGGCCCCGGGCGTCCTCGCGCTCGCCGTGATGTCGACGGCGTTCACCGGCCAGGCCATCGCCACGGGCTTCGAGCGCCGCTACGGCGTCCTCAAGCGGCTGGCGGTCTCGCCGCTCCCCCGCTGGGGCCTGATGACCGCGAAGACGCTGTCCGTGCTGGTCACGGAGATCCTCCAGGTCGCCCTGCTCACGGTGATCGCCTTCGCGATGGGCTGGTCCCCGCACGGCAACCCCTTCGCCGTGCTGCTCCTGCTGATCCTCGGCACGGCCGCCTTCTCCGGCCTCGGTCTGCTGATGGCGGGCACGCTGAAGGCGGAGGCGACGCTCGCGGCGGCGAACCTGGTCTTCCTGCTGCTGCTCGTGGGCGGCGGCGTCATCGTCCCGCTGGACAAGTTCCCGGACGCGGCGCAGAGCGTGCTCGGACTGCTGCCGATCTCGGCGCTGTCGGACGGGCTGCGGGACGTCCTCCAGCACGGCGCCGGGATGCCGTGGGGCGACCTCGGGATCCTCGCCGTGTGGGCGGTGCTCGGGCTGGGCGCGGCGGCCCGCTTCTTCCGCTGGGAGTAGGCGCAGGTCACGCGGTGGTGGCCGGGGCGACGCGACCCCTCGTGAATACGTGCACAAGCGGCGGCCTACCATGGTGCGCGTGCCGAAAGTGACCCGCGACGACCTCGTCTCCGCTGCGCGCAACCCGCTCGCCTTCATCGCCGACCGCTGGACCCCGGACCCCAGAACGGTCCGGCGCGCGGCTCTCGCCGCCCTCGTCATGGCGGTGGTCATCGTGGTGACCGGCGGTGCCGTGCGGCTCACCGGGTCGGGCCTCGGCTGCCCGACCTGGCCCAAGTGCACCGACGACTCGCTCACCGCCACCCGCGCGATGGGTGTCCACGGCTACATCGAGTTCGGCAACCGCATGCTGACGTACGTGCTGTGCGCGGCGGTCGGCTGGGCGATCATCGCCGCGCGCTCTCAGAAGCCGTACCGGCGCAGCCTGACAAGGCTGGGCTGGACGCAGTTCTGGGTCGTCATGAGCAACGCGGTGCTCGGTGGCATCGTCGTGCTGGTCGGCCTCAACCCGTACACGGTGGCCGCGCACTTCATGCTCTCCACCGCGCTCATCGCCGTCGCCGCCGTGATGTGGCATCGCACCGGCGAGGCCGACAGCGCCCCCCGTCCGCTGGTCGGCAAGGCGGTGCGACAGCTGGTGTGGGTCCTGGTGGGCGTCACGCTGCTGCTGATCGCGGTGGGCACGGTCGTCACGGGCGCCGGCCCGCACGCCGGTGACTCGAGCGAGGTCGAGCGCATCCCCCTGAACTGGGAGAACGTCACCAAGCTGCACGCGGTCCTGGCCTGGATCGTGGTGACGCTCACCTTCGCCCTGTGGTTCGTCCTGAAGGCGGTCGACGCCCCGCGCGGACCGCTGAACCGCACCCGCGACCTGTTCCTGGTCCTCCTCGCCCAGGGCGCCATCGGTTACGTCCAGTACTTCACCGACCTCCCGGAGATCCTGGTCGGCGCGCACATGTTCGGCTCCTGCCTGGTGTGGATCGCCACCCTCCGGGTGCTGCTGACCCTGCGCGAACGGCCGGCGGACGAGGTGGACGTGCCGGGTCCGGCCGTCGCGGAGACGCCGGTCGCCGCGCACGGCTGAGGCCCGGACGGCCTACGCCCGCCGCGTCAGCCGTACGTCCGTACGAGGTCGTCGATCGCCGGGCCGAGGAACAGCCGGGTCAGCTCACCCCGGTACGGCACCTCCTCGGTCGGCTGCCCGTACCGGCGCCGCCTGATGTCCTCGATCACCTCGGCGGGCGCGCCCAGCGTGGGCAGCAGGTCCAGGGCCTCGCGCTTGGTGATGAGACGGCCGTCGCGCAGGGTGACGGTGGCGCGGGCGAAGGTGAGCAGTCCGAGGTCGACCCAGACGTCCCGGTCCCAGAGGTGGGCCCTGTCGGCCAGCAGACGCCGGTACTCCTGCTGGTCGCGGACGACGAAGGCGTCCAGCTCGATGTCCGACACCGGTGGCAGCAGCGCCTTGGGCGGTTCGCCGTGCAGGACGAGGCCGAAGGTGTGCAGCTCACGCCGGGTGACCGGGGTGACCGTCCGCCGGAACAGCCGCCGGTGCGCCCAGGTGAGGTGCCTGTGCTCGGCGTCGCCCGCCGTGCCGGGCGTCAGATAGGTGCAGTGCAGGAGGGTGGCGAGCGGCTCGTGGCGCAGGCGAGCGTGCAGCCGCCCCACCTGCCAAGCGGTCCGGGCCGTGACCGGACCTTCCAGGACGGCGATCAGGTCCAGGTCGCTGCGGCCCTCCTGGTAGTCGCCTCCTCCCAGGGAACCGTGGGCCCAGACCGCGAGCGGGGTGAGTTCCTGGAGTTCGTCGAGGAAGCGTTCGACCAGAGCCTCGGTGGCGGCGGAGCCGGGTAATCCGGTGGTCGCGTAGCTGCGTGTCATGCACTCAGTCTCTACAGCTCACTCCAGCCCGTACACCCGCCGCGCGTTCCCCGCCGCGATCAGCCCCGCCACGCGCATCGCGTCCGCCGGCGACCAGGCGCCCTCCGCCACCCAGGTCCCCAGCACCCGGGCCAGCGCCTCGCGGAACAGCCGGGCCCCGACCACGTGCAGCTCGGGCAGGCCGTGGGCGCCGCTGGAGAAGAGGAGCTTGCCGAAGGGGGCGAGTTCGAGGACCTCGGCGAGCACGGCGGTGGCCCGGGCGCCGGTACGGACGAGTTCGGCGCCCAGGTCGGCGTAGACATGCGGGAAGACACCGGCGAGGTGGGCCGCGTGGCGGTGGTACGGGTAGCCGTGCAGCAGGACCAGGTCGGTGCCGAGGCCCGCCGTCGAGCGGGCGAAGTCGGTGAGCAGGACGGGGTCGGTGGCGTCGATGCGCAGGCGGGGTTCGCCGAGGCCCGCGTGGAGTTGGAGGGGGCGGCCCGAGGCGACGGCGATCCACAGCAGATGGCGCAGGAGGACCGGGTCGGTGAGCGCCCCGCCGACCGGCCGGTGCGCGAGCCAGCGCCCGACCGCGCCCCGCACCTCCCCAGGTCCGGGCGGTTCGGGCGCGAACGCCAGACCGTGGCGTACGCCCGCCACCGACGCGAAGGCGACGGCGTTCGCGGCGGCCGCGTGCACCGACTCGGCGAGATTGGCCAGGAACGACTCGACGGTGCCGGAGGTGTCGGCGACCTGTTCGGCGAGCAGTTCGAGGCGGACGATCTCGTGGGCGTCCGCGTCTGCGGTGGAGGCCATCTCGCCCGGCCCGGTGAGGTCGCCCGGCAGCCCCGTGTCGACGAGGTAGGTCGTGATGCCGCTGCCCCGCAGGAGTCTGCGGCCGACCTCCAGTACGCCCAATTCGCGGCGCCGGGCCAGATAGCGGGCCGGTGGGCAGTGCGGTTCCAGGCCCAGCAGGGGCGGGCACCAGCGGCGTACGGCGAAGCCCGTCTGGGTGTCGAAGAAGGTGGTGCCGGGCGCCGGCGGGCCCTCGCTGCGGGCGAGGTGGGCCTCGAAGGTGCCGAGGCCCAGCTCCGTTCGCAGTACGCCGTGGCAGTACTGGTCCACGAGGGACGGCGTTTCGATCATCCGGGCTCCCGAGGCTGGACCTGTGAACTCCCACAGGTCCTAACGGGTGAGCCGGGCTCAGGTGTTGCTGTTGCTCGGGCCGCCGACCTGGATTCCGGCCATCCGCGACCACTCGTACGGGCCGGTCCTCACCTTGGCGGCGAACTCGCCGTCGAAGTCCTCGTGGACGGTGACGCCGGCCTTCTGCACGGCCTGCTCGGCGATGGCGTAGGTGGGGGCCACGAGGTCGCCCCAGCCGCCGTCCTCGCCGACCAGGACGATGCGGGCACCTTGCTCGCCGATGTAGGCGACCTGGGCCTCGGCACCGCCGTGAGCCTTGGCGAAAGAGCCGATCTGCTTCGCCAACTTGGCCGCCCTGCGCTCGGCCTTCGCGGCGGCCTTGGCTTCCTTGGCCTCGTCAACCTGCTTGGTGTCTGCCATGGGCAGGATGCTACCGATGGGTATTCGCAGGGGCGACGGGTGGGGTAAGTGGGCTTGGCCACTCGCCGTTGCGCGTCGCTGTCGGTGGGCGCGTGCGTGTTGTGCGGATTGTGCGTGGTTGCTCGCGCAGTTCCCCGCGCCCCCCTTCAGGGCGCGCGCCCCCTTACCGGAGGAAGGGATCCACTGCCACGGCTACGAACAAGAGCGACACGTACGTGATCGACCAGTGGAACAGGCGCATTTCCTTGAGCTTGCCACCCGTCGCGCCGCCCTTCGCGCGGTTCTGGAGGGCGTGGGCCTCCCAGAGCCACCAGCCGCCCGTCACCAGGGCCACCGACGTGTAGAACCAGCCCGTGTAACCGAGCGGGGTCAGCATCAGGGACACCGCGACCATCACCCAGCTGTAGATGACGATCTGCCGCGCGACCACCTTGTTGGAGGCGACCACCGGGAGCATCGGGACGCCGACGCGGGCGTAGTCGTCCTTCACCTTCATGGAGAGGGGCCAGTAGTGCGGCGGGGTCCAGAAGAAGATGACCAGGAAGAGGATCAGCGCGGCCCACGACATCGAGTTCGTCACCGCGGACCAGCCGATGAGGACCGGCATGCAGCCGGCGATGCCGCCCCAGACGATGTTCTGGGAGGTACGCCGTTTGAGGATCATCGTGTAGACGACGACGTAGAAGAGGAGCGCCCCGAGCGACAGCCAGGCGGACAGCCAGTTGACGAGGAGGCCGAACCAGGCGGTGGAGACGACGGCGAGGGCGATGCCGAAGACGAGGCCCTCACGCGGGGTGACCATGCCGGTGACGAGCGGGCGCTGCGAGGTGCGCTCCATGAGCGCGTCGATGTCGCGGTCGATGTACATGTTGAGCGCGTTGGCGCCGCCCGCCGAGAGGAAGCCGCCGATGCACGTGGCGAGCACCAGCCAGAGGTCCGGGACACCCTGTTCGGCGAGGAACATCACCGGAACGGTGGTGATCAGCAGCAGTTCGATGATCCGCGGCTTCGTCAACGCCACGAACGCCCTGACGCGGGCCCCGATCGGCCGCTGACCCCGGCTGCTGCTCGTGCTGCTCGCCCCGAGCACTCCCGGTGGACGGGATTCGACGGCCGTCACGCACACCCCTGACAGAGACTCCCAGCGAGCCTGCAGGATGTGAACTCCCCGTAACGGCTCGCGCGTACCACGCCACTGTAGACGTTGCCCAGAGCCAGCCTTTCAAGGGGGTCGGGTCGTGTTGGGAGGGGCCGCGCGACGAGCCGAACACACTTCGGTTGAGCAGTCGGATGAGCGGCTCCGTATTCAGATGTCGAACAGCGGAACCCCCTGGTCTCAGCATGCGAACCACTGGTCGGGAGGCGGCCGGGACACAGTCCCGGCAGTCTGGAATGACTCGAAAAAAAGCGCGTTCCTACGGGGGTAGGCTCGACAACGGCCGGTGCCGTGAAGAACACCGGCACGAGACATGTGGAGAGGAGCCCTGACCCAGGGTGAGCACCAAGCCGACCACTGAAGACCTCGCGTGGACCGAGTTGGACCAGCGGGCCGTGGACACCGCCCGAGTCCTGGCAGCCGACGCCGTACAGAAGGTCGGCAACGGCCATCCGGGTACGGCGATGAGCCTCGCGCCCGCCGCGTACACCCTCT
>NZ_JBHVDX010000206.1:0-18931 GCF_042802555.1 Streptomyces sp. NPDC057474
GGTGCACGACCCGGGGCGCGGCCTCGTCGTATGCCGCAGGCGGTGTCAGATCCGCAGCAGCCGTTCGGTCAGCTCTCGGTAGTCGCGGAGGGCGAGGCGGAGCTGTTCGGTGTCGGTGGAGGCTTCGCGGTCGTCCGCGGGGGACTGCCAGGCGGCCCGGAGGGTGCGGCGCCGCTGGGTCATCGCGTCGGTGAAGCGGGCGGCCACGTCTTCGAGGACGTGATCGGCCTCCTCGACGGCGGACCGGGGCTCGTCGACGAACCCGCCGACCGCGTGCTGCAATCGCAGCGTCAGCTTGTCGCCCTCCTCATGGGGCAGCAGAGGGGATCCGGCGGACCGGGAGCCGCCCGTGGCCGTGGCGGGGGCCTTGGTGTGGCCCTCGCGGGCTCCTGGGCCGGCGCCTTCGCCGACGCCTTCGCCGCCGACGCCCGGTGTCCTGCCGACGGTACGGCCGTCAGCCCGGCCCTCCGTACGGCCCGCCGTGGCGTCGTGCCCCGCCACGACCGCGGCCCGGGTTCCGGTCGCGCCCGCGGAGCTTGTCGTGTCCGTCGCCCGGGTACCCGGCGGCATCGGCATCCCGCTCCCCTTCACTCCGTCACGCCTCGCGTCGGCTTCCCGCGTCTCGCGCGGACCGCGTTCGCGGATGCCGTCACTCCTCGTCATGTCGTCCGTCATCCCCCTCAACTCCCCTTCGCGTGGCGCCTGGTGGGCGCCCATGGCAGGTGGGACCGGTGGCGGCCGTCGGCGGCCGCACCGTCGCGCTCGTCGCGTCGCGCCTTGCCGTCGCGGTGGGCCAGGCCCTCGCGCCCGGCGGTGCCGTCACGGTCCGCCCGCGCGTCCCGGCGGTCCGGTGTCACCAGGTCCTCGAACAGGGCGCGGGCCTCGATCATGGCCTCGCGCATCTCCTCGGTACCGGTGCCGGGGCCGGCGCCGTCGGCGGTGCCCGCGTGGCCCTGGGCGGTGTCGCCGGTGGTGTGCGCCGCGAGGTGCACCCGGCGGTAGCCGTGCACATGGTGGGCGTGGTGGACGGAGAGCGCCTCCAGCTGGGTCTCGTAGTGGCCGCCGTCCGGGAAGCCGCGTGCCCCGGCCACCTCGGCGAGCAGCCGGTCCGCCTCGGCGACCGCCTCACGGGGCGAGTCGACGAAGCGTTCCTGGGCGGCCGCCCAGCGGGACTCGTAGCGTTCGCGCTCCGCGCTCGGCAACGGCCGCTTCTCCAGCGGGCCGTGCCGCTTCACCCGCTCCGCGAGCTCCCGGGCGGCGGCCCGCTCGTCGCCGTCATGGCGGGTCACGGTCCGGTCGTACTCGGGTCCGAAACGCCGCTTCAGCGATCCGCCGCCACCCGCGCCCCCGCGGGCACGCTGGGTCAGGACGGCCGCCACGACGACCACGGCCGCCACGATCACGATCAAAGCGATGATCAAGCCTGTGGACATGAATGCCTTCCAGAGTCCTCGGCCCGGGCGTCTCACCCCATCGGGCCGTTTCGCACCGGGTTGCCAGAACCCGTTCGTTCAAACGGCAAGTGCGTGGGAGGAGGACAACGGCGTAAATCGTTTGCGGGCCGCCCGCCCCCGCTCCCGACGATGACCGCCATGACCCGTACCCGATGACGATGACGGCCGCCTGGTCCGTGGACGACGAGCCCTACGACTCCCCCATCGCCGCCGGGCTCTGGCGGGCGTACTACACCGAGGTCAGCGACCGCTGGTATCTGCTGCACGAGGGACACGCCACGGACCCGGACGAGCTGGAGCGGGAGGTCGCGGCGGACACCGGGGAGTACCTCGCGCCGCCGGACGGAGCGCTGCTGGTGGCGCGGTACGGGGGCGAGCCGGTCGGCACGGCGGGGGTGCGGCTGATGGACGCCGCGACGGCCGAGCTGAAGCGGGTCTTCCTGCTGCCGGAGGCACGTGGCAAGGGCGGTGCCGCGCTCCTCGTGACGGCGGCCGAGGACGCGGCCCGCGCCCTCGGCGCCGAGCGGATCGCCCTCGACACCCGCGGCGACCTCGTCGAGGCCCGCACGCTCTACGCCCGGCTCGGTTACGAGGAGAGCGCCCCGCACAACGACCACGAGTACGCGGAGCACTGGTTCACGAAGAAACTGACGTAGACGTAGGAGCCGCTGGGGGCGGAGGCGGTGTGGGCGGCGTATCGGACGTCGTCGTGGCCGGCGGCCGTCGCGTGATCGCTCCCTCGTCGTGCGGGCGTTCCGCGTCCGAGCCGCAGAGTTCGGCGTTGAGTTCCTCGACGAGGCGGACGAGGCCGGTGGGGCGGTCGGGGCCCCACCAGTCGCCGAGGAGTTCGGCGAGGGAGTCCTCACGGGCCTTGGCGAGCCGGTCGGCGGCCTCGTGGCCGGCGTCGGTGAGGACGAGGTCGATGCCGTCGCGGCGGGCGAGGCGGAGTTCCTCGACCTGCCGGGTCGCGGCCATGATCACGTCGAGCGGGACGGTGCTGCGTTCCGCGAGCACGGCGGGTTCGGCCCAGCCGTACCGCCGGATCCGCAGCAGCAGCCAGCTCGCGGCGGGCAGCAGGTCGTAGCCGGCCCGCGCGGTGATCTTCCGGTAGATCTCGCGTCGGCCCTCCCGGGACCCGAGCACCGACAGCGCCCGGCACACCTCGTCGTACGACGACCGCTCGACGGGGTTGCTGGCGAGCGTCTCCGTGGCGTCGGGTGCCGTCACGGAGGCCCGCAGCCGGTCCTCGCGCAGGAACCAGGCGAGGACGAAGCCGAGCAGGGCGACCGGGGCCGCGTAGACGAAGACGTCGGTGATGGCGGAGGCGTACGCGTCGAGGACGGAGGGGCGCAGCGTGGCCGGGAGTTCGGCGATCTCGCGCGGGTCCGCCTTCAGCCCGTCCACGCTGACCCCGGCGGGCAGCTGGGCCCCGTCGAGCGCGTCGGCGAGCTTGTCGCCGAGGTGCCCGGCGAAGACCGTACCGAAGACGGCGACGCCGAACGAGGCGCCGATGGACCGGAAGAAGGTCGCGCCGGAGGTGGCGACGCCGAGGTCCTCGTACGAGACGGCGTTCTGCACGACGAGGACGAGGACCTGCATGACGAGGCCGAGCCCGAGTCCGAAGACGAAGAGGTACGCGCTCATCTCGCCGTCGCTGCTGTCCGCGTCGAGTTGATGCAGGAGCAGCAGGCCCAGCGTGGTGACGGCCGTACCGGCGACCGGGAACACCTTCCAGCGGCCCGTGCGGCTGACGATCTGCCCGGAGACCGTCGAGGACAGCAGCAGCCCGAACACCATCGGCAGCATGTGCACACCGGACATGGTCGGCGACACACCGTGCACGACCTGCAGGAACGTCGGCAGGTAGGTCATCGCGCCGAACATCGCGAAGCCGACGACGAAGCTGATCACGGCGGAGAGGGTGAAGGTGCGGACGCGGAAGAGCTTGAGGGGCAGGACGGGTTCGGCGGCCCGCCGCTCGACGGCCACGAAGGCGACGACGAGCAGGACGGCCAGTACGGAGAGGCCGATGATCTGCGGCGAGTTCCAGTCCCAGGCGGTGCCGCCGAGGGAGGCCACCAGGACCAGGCAGGTGGCCACGGAGGCGATGAGAAAGGTGCCGAGGTAGTCGATGACATGCCGCTCGGCCTTGCGCGGGATGCGCAGCACGGCGGCGATGACGAGCAACGCCACCGCTCCGACCGGCAGGTTGACGTAGAACACCCAACGCCAGCTCAGATGCTCGGTGAACAGCCCGCCGAGCAGCGGCCCGAGCACACTCGTCGCGCCGAAGACCGCACCGAACAGGCCCTGGTAGCGCCCGCGTTCACGCGGTGGGACGAGATCCCCGACGATCGCCATCGACAGCACCATGAGCCCGCCGCCACCGAGGCCCTGCAACGCCCGGAAGCCGATCAACTGGGGCATGTTCTGTGCCATTCCGCACAGCGCCGACCCGATGAGAAAAATCACGATCGCCGTCTGGAAGAGCCTCTTCCGGCCGTACTGGTCGCCGAGCTTCCCCCACAGCGGTGTCGCCGCCGTCGCGGCCAGCATGTACGCCGTGACCACCCACGACAGGTGCTCCAGCCCGCCGAGGTCGCTCACGATCGTCGGCAGCGCCGTCGACACGATCGTCTGGTCGAGCGCCGCCAACAGCATCCCCAGCAGCAGGGCCCCGATGGAGACCAGCACGCCACCGGGCACACCTTCGGCGACGGGGACACCGTGCCCACGGGGGCCGGGCGGGGGCGGGCGTCCGGCGGTGTCGTCAGTGGCGTCGGTCATGCAGACCTCCCGAGGGCCCGAGGGTCCTCTACAGCATCCTTGGGTTTCCATTTCCCCCGTGTCCATTCCATCGTGGTGGGAGTGACCGGTTATGGCCCGTCGAGGCTTTCCGGAACCTGTGGTTCCCGGGGTGCCTGGGAGGTTCTGTGGCGACGGTTTGCTTAAACTCTGGAGTCTTCGTGGGGAGGAACGACACGTGAGTGAACCGAACAGCCATATATGCCCGGAATGCTCCACACCCCGGGCCTCGGACGGCACGCCGTCCTGCGCGTGCGGCCGCCGCGCGTCCGAGGCCCTTCTCGAAGCCCGTACGGCCGAGGCGGCGGCCGCGGAGGACTTCGACCCCCTCCGGATACGCCCCTACGTGGAACTGGGCGACGCCCCGGGATCCGCGAGGGACGGGGAGCCCGGCAGGGGCGGGTACGGCGCGTCGAGCACGTCTTCGACCCAAACGCTGTTCCCGACACCGCCATCACCCTCGCCGTACGCGTCGCCCTCGTCGGAACGGTCACCCCTCTCGGGCCCGTCGCTCCCCGCCACCTCCCCCGCCTCCCCGTCATCGGGCCACTCCGGACGTCGACGCCGCCGCCGTACGGGGCTCGTCGTCGCCCTCGCCGGGGCCGCCGCCGCGGGGGTGATGGCCGCTGCCGGGCTCGCGAGCGGGCTGTTCTCGTACGACGCCCCCGAGCGGGACCGCGCGCTGCCGGACGACCTGCGGGCGAGCGCGCCGGACACGTCGCCCGACGGGGAGGCGTCGCCGGTGGAGCCGTCCGGGGAGGGCAAGGGTGGGGCACCCGGGCCGGCGCCGACGGGCGGCGGTGCCGCGTCGCCGAGGCCCACGAAGAGCCCGTCCCCTTCTCCTTCGCCGTCGCAGACGTCCGGCTCACCGTCCGCGTCCGCGTCGGCCGACCCGACGGAGAGCGCGCCCAGCGCCAGCGCCTCCAGCGGCTCCAGCGGCTCGTCGGCCGCGGGCGCGGACGAGGCGGACGACAGCCGGCTCGTGACACCGAAGGCGCTCCGCCTCGGCGACGACGACCCCGAGGTCACCGAACTCCAGCTCCGGCTGCGCCAGTTGGGCATCTACAACGGCGACATCGACGAGAACTTCGACAGCCAGGTCGAACAGGCCGTCCTCTTCTACCAGAGCACCCGCGGCATCACGAAGGACCAGGACGAGCCGGGCGTCTACGGCCTGGTCACCCGGGAGCGACTGGAGTCCGAGACGAAGGAGCCGTGACCGACCGGCCCCGGTCGGTCGGCGCCGGGCGAACCGTGGGGTCGGCTCGTACTTTTTCGCCTCACGTGATGCAGGATGAAGCCATGAGCTTCGTCAAGGTCAATGTCCTCACGGTTCCCGCCGAGCAGCGCGAGGTGCTGGAGAAGCGGTTCGCTGCTCGCGCCGGGGTGGTCGAGAGCTCCGACGGCTTCGAGTGGTTCGAGCTGCTGCGCCCCGTCGACGGCACCGACGACTACCTCGTCTACACCCGCTGGCGCGACGAGGAGGCCTTCCAGGCGTGGATGGAGGGCCCCATGAAGCAGGCCCATCAGGGCGGCGGCGACCGTCCCAAGCCGGCCGCCTCCGACTCGACCGTCTGGACCTTCGAGGTCCTCCAGCAGACGGGCCCGAAGACCGAGGCCTGACGCCCACCGCCTCAAGCACCTCAAGCGCCTCAAGCGCCTCAAGCGCCTCAAGCGCCTCAAGCACGACAAGTAGGCCGACGCCCCCGCCCGACGACTGCGGAACTGCAGCCGGGCGGGGGCGAAACAACATCAGGGCGAGGGCTCGGAGTCGTCCCAGACCCACCCCGTCCGCGGAAACGCCGTCCGTCGGCGGAATGAACCGGCCGATGCTCCCCTCGGTCCCTGCTCGCCCCCGCTCTTCCCCATAAGTACCCACCTTTTTGTGGGTACTTGGCGGACGGCGGCCGTCAGGCGACCCTTGTGGTGAAGGAGCGGCCGAAGGGTCGCGTGGCGGCGACCAGGGACGGAAGACGGACACGATGACGGTGACGTGACGGTTCAGGAGGCGGATCGGGACGCGACCTCGTTCTCGGCCTCCCCCTCGACCCCGGTGAGCGTCTCCAGGCGTCGGTACCCCCAGTCCGACAAGGGCCCCAGCGCCTCGGAGAGTTCGCGGCCGAACGGGGTCAAGGAGTACACGGTCTTCAGCGGCAGAACGTCGTGCACTTCCCGGTGCACGAGCCCATCGGTCTCCATCTCGCGCAGCGCCTGAGTCAGCACCTTCTCGCTGAGGCCCGGCAGCATCCGCCGCAGCTCACCCGGGCGGTGCGGACCGGACTCCAGCAGCCAGAGCAGCGACGTCTTCCACTTTCCCTCGATCACGGTGATCGCCGCGGTCACCCCACAGACATTCGGGTCCTGGGCACGCTTGCGCGTCATTCTCGCTCCCCCTCGCCCTGTTCGTCGTTCATCCGCCCTGTCCGTCGCGAATCAACGGACCGACCAATTTCCCACAGGAGTCACTGAGTCATGCCCGCACACACCGAACAGCCCACCACCGCCACCGGCACAACCACCCCCACTCCCACCGTCACCGTACTCGGCCTGGGTCCGATGGGCCGTGCCCTCGCCGGCGCGTTCCTGGACGCCGGGCTGCGGACCACGGTCTGGAACCGTACGCCGGGCCGGGACGCGGAGTTGGTCGCGCGGGGCGCGATCGGCGCCGGGTCGGCCGAGGAGGCGGTGGCCGCGAGCACGCTGACCGTCGTCTGCGTGGTGAACTACGGCGCCTCGGACGCGATACTGCGAAGCCCGGCCGTCACCGAGGCGCTCAAGGGCCGCACGGTGGTCAACCTGACCGCCGACACCCCGGACCGGGCCCGCTCCACCGCCGGCTGGGCGGACGAGCACGGAGTCGACTACCTGGACGGGGCGATCATGACGCCGACGCCGACCATCGGTACCCCGGACGGCGTGTTCCTCTACAGCGGCCCCGAAGACCTCTACCGCGTCCACCAGCCCGTCCTGGACGCGCTGAGCGGCACCCACACCCACCTCGGCGAGGACATCGGCCGGGCGGCGACGTACGACATCGCGCTGCTCGACCTCTTCTGGACCGCGATCGCCGGCTACACCCACGCTCTGGCGCTGGCCCGGGCGGAGGGTGTCACCGCGCGGGAGCTGACCCCGTTCGCCCAGGGGATCGCCGCGATCCTCCCGCCGCTCTTCGAGGAGGGTGCGGAAGAGGTCGACAGCGGCCGGCACTCCGGCGAGGGCAACCCGCTCACCTCGGCCGTGTCGACCATGGCCCACATCGTCGAGGTCTCCGAGTCCCACGGCATCGACGCGAGCGTCATGCGGTCCGCCGAAGGCTTCGCCCGCCGCGCGATCGCCCGGGGCCACGGCACCGACGGCTTCACCAGGCTGACGGACGTCCTCGACCGCCGTTAGCCGATCCCCGCCGACCGGCGACCCCGGGGGAGGCGGCACCGTCCCCACCGACCGGCCACCCCGGCCAGACGACACCCGCCCCACCGACCGGCCACCCCGGGAAAACGACACCGTCCCCACCGACCGGCCACCCCGGCCAGACGACACCCGCCCCACCGACCGGCCACCCCGGCCAGACGGCACCGTCCCCACCGACCGGCGACCCCGGGAAAACGGCACCCGCCCCATCAACCGGCCACCCCGGGGAGACGGCAGTGGCCCGCCACTCCGCCGTCTCCCCGTCAACCGCACACGTGCAGCCGGACCGCCCCGTCCTCGGCCACCTCGACCCGTATCGACGTCAGGTCGGGCACCACCACGTCCGGACCGTGGGACCGCGCCCGCTCCCCGATCCCCACGACCCGCATCCCCGCAGCTCGCCCGGCCTCGATCCCCGCTCCGGAGTCCTCGAAGACGACGCAGTCCTCGGGTGCGATGCCCAGTTCGGCGGCGCCCTTCAGGAAGCCCTCGGGGTCCGGCTTGCTCGCTCCCACCGACTCGGCGGTGACGCGCAGCTCGGGCAGCGTCAGCCCGGCCGCGGCCATCCGTGCCGTGGACAGCGCGACGTCCGCCGAGGTCACGAGGGCGTGCGGCACACCGCCGGCGACGAGGGACGCGAGGAACTCCGGCGCGCCGGGTATCGGGACGACGCCGTCCACGTCGGCGGTCTCCTCGGCCAGCATCCGCACGTTGTCGGCGAGGTTCTGCTCCATGGGACGGTCCGGCAGGAGGACGGCCATCGTGGCGTACCCCTGTCGACCGTGCACCACCTTCATGATCTCAGCGCCGTCCAGCCCATGCCGCTCGGCCCAGCGCCGCCAGACGCGTTCGACGGCGGCGTCCGAGTTGACGAGGGTGCCGTCCATGTCCAGCAGGAGGGCGCGGGCGGTCAGAACGGTGGTGGCCGTCATCAGCAGCTCCAAGGCGCGAAAAGGGGGGCCGCGGACGGTCGGACCCGGCGAGGCGGCCCGGAGGGACAAGGCGGCCCCGCCCGCCGGTCAGGGAGTGCGGGCGGGAGCCACTTTGTTTCCCCACGGTACAAAACAAATCGGGTCCCCGCCACCCCGCCACTCATCCCGCCACGGCCTCCCACAGACTCCACACACCGAGCCCCACCATCAGCACGGCGGCGACCTGGGTGATCAGCTTCAGCGGCACCCGCTTCATCAGCGCCTTGCCGCCGACGATGCCTAGCCCGGCCACGGCCCACAGGGCGAGGACCGCCCCGAGCCCGACGGACAGCGGATCGTCGTACCGGGCCGCGAGGTTCGCCGTCATGATCTGAGTGAGATCCCCGAACTCGGCGACCAGGATGAGCATGAAACCCGCCCCCGAGACCTTCCAGAAGCTCTGGTTCTCGGGCCGCCGGATGTCCTCCTCGCCCTCGTCCTTCTTCATGAGCAGCACCGCCGCCCCGCCCAGGAACAGCACGCCCGTCAGCGCGTGCACGATCTGCTGCGGCAGCAGTGTGAGGACACTCCCCGCCGCCACCGCGAGCACGACATGCACGGCGAACGCGGCCGCGACGCCGGCGAAGACGTACGAGGCGCGATAGCGCGTGCCGAGCACGAGACCGGCGAGCGCGGTCTTGTCGGGGAGTTCGGCGAGAAAGACGACGCCGAAGACGAGCGCCGTGACACTGAAGCTGATCAAGGTTCCTCAATCGGTCGGGCCACCCCACCGAGAGAAATCGTCCGCTGACGCGACACCTCGGCACGGCAGCACACGGTTCGTCCGTGCCGGACGGCACGGACGGATGAGCCCGTACCGAACGGCACGGACGGTGCACTGCTTGCCGAAGGTCTCGCTGGCCGGTCCCGATCAACAGGACCCGCCTCCGGGCGCCGGCTCAGACGAGCTGAGCAGTATGTCGACGGTCCGGCGAAGAGCTACTCCCCTTCTGCGCGGTCCATGGTACGCCGGGCGCCTATGGGGTGGGGGTGCCGGGGCCGCGTAGGCGGCTGCGGCCGAGTGGGGGTGGGTGGGGGTGGGTGGGGGCTGATCGCGCGGTTCCCCGCCCCCTCGACAGCGTGGGACGCGCCCGGAGTTTTAGGGGCGCGGGGAACTGCGCGGGGAACTGCGCGAGCGACCACACACAACCCGCACCCGCACTCCGCTCCCAGCCGCCCCCGCCCGTAGGCGCCCCCACTCGCGCCCACTCGCGCCCACAATCACGACCGCAACCCTTGTCGTGTCATGCACGCGTCACTAGTTTCTCACCAGACGCACATCCGCCGGTAACACAGCGACGCGACCCTTCAATCGCTCGCGCCCCAACCCCCGGCCCCACAAGGAGTTCACATGCGCAGGTTCTACGCGCGTCGACGAGTCAGCATACTCGCGGCGCTCAGCGGATTGATAGCCTCCGTCGCGCTCTTCAACGCTCCCACCGCCTCCGCCGCGCTCCCGACGCCGGTCAGCGCCTCCACCGCCCGCTCCTACCTCGCCACCCTCACCGTGGCGACCGAGGACCGCACCGGGTACAACCGGGACCTGTTCAACCACTGGATCACCATCAGCGGCACCTGCAACACCCGCGAGACGGTCCTCAAGCGCGACGGTACGAACGTCGTCACCAGCTCCGCCTGCGCCGCCACCAGCGGCTCCTGGTTCTCCCCGTACGACGGCGCCACCTGGACCGCCGCCTCCGACCTGGACATCGACCACCTGGTGCCGCTGGCCGAGGCCTGGGACTCCGGCGCCGACAGCTGGAGCAGCGCCACCCGCCAGGCGTTCGCCAACGACCTGACCCGCCCGCAGCTCATCGCCGTCACGGACAACGTGAACCAGTCGAAGAGCGACCAGGACCCGGCCGAGTGGATGCCCTCGGTCACGTCGTACCGCTGCACGTACGTCCGCGCCTGGGTCCAGGTGAAGTACTACTACGACCTCTCCGTCGACTCCGCCGAGAAGAGCGCGCTCACCAGCTACCTGGCGAACTGCTGACCCCGAGTTCAACGCGCCCGAACAAAGTGACCCGGAACCTCCCCGTTCTCCTCCGTCGTTCCGTACCGTACGGGACGACGGAGGAGAGTGATCGCTGATGGCGGGGCTGCGCCTGGGACCACTGCTGAGATATGTGGATGGCTCGTCCGCGACCGTATGGGTCGAGGCGAGCCGTCCATGCGTCGCCGAGGTGCGGTGTGCCGGCGGCGGGGGCGGCGAGGCCCGCACCTTCCAGATCGCCGGCCACCACTACGCGCTGGTCACGGTGACGGGACTGGCGCCGGGCACGGCCTCGGCGTACGAGGTGCTGCTCGACGGCACGCCCGTGTGGCCCCTGCCCGGCTCCTCCCACCCGCCCTCCGAGATCCGCACCCCGGCCGAGGGCGACACCGTCCGGGTCGCCTTCGGCTCCTGCCGCTGGGCCGCGCCGCCCGCCGGCGAGCCGGACCCGGTGGGCCCGGACGCCCTGGACACCCTGGCGACCCGGCTGGCCGCCGAACCGGGGGCCGAGCGCCCCGACGTACTCCTCCTCCTGGGCGACCAGGTCTACGCGGACGAGACCTCCAAGGCCACCCGCCGCTGGCTCGCCGCCCGCCGGGACCTGGCGGACCCGCCGGGGGAGCAGGTGGCGGACTACGAGGAGTACACCCACCTCTACTACGAGTCCTGGCTCGACCCCGAGATCCGCTGGCTGCTCTCCACCGTCCCCAGCTGCATGATCTTCGACGACCACGACGTCATCGACGACTGGAACACCAGCGAGGCCTGGCTCGACGGCATGCGGGCCACCCCCTGGTGGCGCGAGCGGATCCTGAGCGGCCTGATGTCGTACTGGGTCCACCAGCACCTCGGCAACCTCTCCCCCGCCGAACTGGCCACCGACCCGGTCCACGCCGCCGTACGCGCCACCCCGGACGGCACGGACGCACTGCGCGCCCACGCCACCGAGGCCGACCGGGACCCGGCCTCCGTCCGCTGGAGCTACCGGCGGGACTTCGGGCGCGTACGGGTCCTGATGCTCGACAGCCGGGCCGCGCGCGTCCTCGACGAGCGGAACCGCTCGATGCTGAACCCCGGCGAGGCGGAGTGGCTGCGTACCCAGGCACTGGACGCGCGCGGCTCGTACGACCATCTCCTCATCGGCACCTCCCTGCCCTGGCTGCTGCCCCACCTCGTGCACGACGCCGAGTCCTGGAGCGCCGCCCTCTGCCGGGGCGAGCGCGGCGACCGCTGGGCGCGGTTCGGGGAGAAGCTGCGCCAGGGCGCCGATCTGGAGCACTGGGCGGCCTTCCCCGACTCCTTCGAGGCCCTGACCCGGCTCATCGCCGAGGCGGGCTCGGGCTCCGACGCCCCGGCGACCGTACTCGTGCTCTCCGGGGACGTGCACCACGCGTACATCGCCGAACCGTCGTGGCCGGAGGGCGACTCGGGCGGCGTCGGAGGTGGTTCGGGCAGTCCCGACGCCCGCGTGCTCCAACTCACCTGCTCCCCCGTGCACAACTCCATCCCGCTCTCGATAAAGCTCGGTTTCCGCTTCGGCTGGAGCGGGACGGGGCGGGCGCTCGGCCGGTGGTTCGGGCGGCACGGGCGGGGTGCGCGGCCGTCGATCGACTGGCGCAGGACGGGCGGCCCCTGGTTCGGCAACCACCTCATGACACTGACGCTGCACGGCCGTTCGGCGCGGCTGCGGCTCGACCGCGCACGGGCCCGGCGGGGCGACAAGGCACGACTGGAAACGGGGGCGGAGTCGGCACTCAGCCCTTAATCCACCCATTGCGCACGGTTGTTGCCCCTGTTGTCCGAGATGCTCGTGAGGCATCCCACACCCGGCGCGCCCGATGGGTCCCAGGGCTCTGTTCCCGTGGCGTGCGACGGCATGATGAGGCGGACCGTCCGCTTCCCGGCGGGCGGTCCGCCGCGCCGCGCCCCACGATGCGCCCCACACGCACGGGAGTTACCCCCTTGTCCGATTTTCCAGGGATCAGTGACATCGGCATCGCTCTCGTCGGCGCCGGCCCGCGCGGTACCAGCGTCCTGGAACGCCTCTGCGCCTCCGCCCCCGAACTGCTCCGCCCCGGCACCCGTCTGACCGTCCACGTCGTCGACCCCGCACCGCCGGGCCCGGGCCAGGTGTGGCGCACCGCCCAGTCCCACCATCTGCTGATGAACACGGTGGCCTCCCAGGTCACCCTCTTCACCGACGAGAGCGTGGACTGTTCGGGTCCGATACGCCCGGGCCCGAGCCTGTACGAGTGGGCGGGCGGGTCGGACGCGTCAGACCAGTGGGACGGGTCGGGCGCGTTGGGACCCGACGACTATCCGACCCGGGCCCAGTACGGCCGCTATCTGGAGTGGGTCTTCGCCGAGGTGGTGCGCGGCGCGCCGCCCGAGATCCGGGTCGAGGTCCACGGCACCCGCGCGGTCCGCCTCGACGACGCCCCCGACGGAAGCCAGCAGCTCACCCTCGCCACCGGCCGCGTCCTCACCGGCCTGGCCGCCGTGGTCCTCGCCCAGGGCCACCTCCCCACGGTCCCGGACCGGGTGGAACGGGACCTGACCGCGTACGCCGCCCGCCACGGCCTGCGCCACTTCCCGCCCGCCAACCCGGCCGACCTCGACCTCTCCCCCGTCGCCCCCGGCGAACCGGTCCTCCTGTGCGGCCTCGGCCTCAACTTCTTCGACCACATGGCCCTGCTGACGACCGGCCGGGGCGGCGTCTTCGTATACGACGACGACGGCGAGGACCACTCCGAGGAGAGACGGCGACTGCGGTACGTCCCCTCCGGCCACGAGCCGCGCCTGTACGCCGGCTCCCGGCGCGGCGTCCCGTACCAGGCACGCGGCGACAACGACAAGGGCCCCTACGGCCGCCACACCCCGCTCGTCCTGACCCCCGAGGTCATCGCGGGCTTCCGCAAACGCGCGGACTCCGGTGAGGCGCCCGACTTTCTCACGGAGATATGGCCGTTGGTCGCCAAGGAGGTCGAAACGGTCTACTACGAGGGGGTGTTGGGGGCGCCGTCGGCCGACCACTTCGGCACCCCCTTCGCCAGCACCGCCCGCGACTTCTCCCCCGCCCCCTTCCGTGACCGTTTCCTCTCCGCAGTCCACCGCTCCCCCCAAGAGGCCGCTGTTCTCGATGAGTTCGGGGTTGCGGACGCGGACCGGTGGTCGTGGGACCGGATCTCGCGGCCCTACGCGGGATGGGAGTTCGCGGGCCCGGAGGACTGGCGGGGCTGGCTGCTGGGGTATCTGCGGGAGGACGCCGCGCAGGCCGCGCTGGGGAATGTCGAGGGGCCGGTGAAGGCGGCGCTGGACGTGCTGCGGGACCTGCGGAACGAGCTGCGGCTGATCGTGGACCACGGCGGGCTGGCGGGCGCGTCGCGCCGGGAGCATCTGGACCGCTGGTACACGCCGTTGAACGCGTTCCTGTCCATCGGCCCGCCCCGCAGCCGTATCGAGGAGATGTCCGCGCTGATCGAGGCGGGCGTCCTGACGGTGCTCGGCCCCCGACTCGAGGTGCGGCCGGAGAACGGGGCCTGGCTGGCGCGCTCCCCCGACGTGCCGGGGTCGGCGGTCCGGGTGACGACGGTCGTCGAGGCCCGCCTCCCGGAGCCGGACCTGCGCAGGACAGCCGACGATCTGCTCGCCGGCCTGCTGCGGACGGGCGGGTGCCGCCCGCACCGAGTGGATGGTTACGAGACGGGAGGGCTGGACGTAACACCGCGGCCCTATCGTCTGATCAACCGTCAAGGTGCCGCGCACGCACGGAGGTTCGCCTTCGGGGTACCCACGGAGGGCGTGCACTGGGTGACGGCGGCGGGCGCCCGGCCGGGGGTGGATTCGGTCACACTTTCGGACGCGGATGCCGTGGCGCGAGCGGTTCTACGTGCGACGACCTGCGAGAAGGCCGCCCAAGTACCGGTAAAGAGCTGGCTAGATGTTGAACTTGCAAGTATTGATTAGGCCTGCCTAACGTGGGCGACTCACCGGTAATAACCGTCCCCACCGGTCCCACAAGGACCGGGTCACTACCGAAGGAGTCCCCCACAATGACCGGACGCCTCAACAGCGCCCAGCCATACGCCCTCGGACTGTTCCGCATCGTCATCGGCCTGCTCTTCACCTGCCACGGCGCCAGGAGCCTCTTCGGCGTCCTGGGCGGCGCGGACGGACAGGGCGCCACCGTCTCCGCCGGCACCTGGCCCGGCTGGTACGCGGCCGTCATCGAACTCGTCGGCGGCACCCTGGTCCTCCTCGGCCTCGGCACCCGCGTCGCGGCGTTCGTCGCCTCGGGCGCCATGGCCTACGCGTACTTCAAGGTCCACCAGCCGCAGGCCCTGTGGCCGGTCGAGAACGGCGGCGAGGGCGCGGCCCTCTACTGCTGGGCCATGTTCCTGCTGGTCTTCACCGGCTCCGGCGCGCTCGGCCTCGACCAGCTCCTCGCCAAGCGCCAGTCCGCGTCCGCGGACAAGACCGCCACGAGCAAGGCCACCGTGGCGGCCTGACCCCGGCCTGCCCCGGCCTGGCCCCCGCCTGGCCTGATCGCCGGTCACACGAAACGGGCGGCCGGGGGTGTCACACGCCCCCGGCGGCCCGCCTCGACCGATCCCTCTCCTCTCCCTCCTCTCCTCTCCCCTTCCCTCCCTCTCCCGCCTTCCGGATGAACACGGTGTGACAGACACATGAGCCCCTGTGAGCCGTGTGTCATACCCGGGGCGTACGCTGTTCGGCTGTCACGGGTCGCCGTGCCGCCGGGGGAAAACAGGAGAGTGTTCGGTGCTTGAGAGTCTGGGCTGGCTGGCCGCCGGCCCATGGATCTACGCCGTCGTGGGCGTGTCCATCGTGCTGGACGTGTTCCTCCCGGTCCTCCCGAGCGGTGTCCTGGTCGTCGCGGTGGCCACGGCCGCCGCGGCGGAGACGGCGGCGGGCGCGATGGCCCGCGAGGTCCCCGACATTCTGGTGCTGATGCTCTCGGCGGCGACCGCGTCCGTGCTCGGTGACCTGGTGGCGTACCGGCTGGCCTGGCGGGGCAGTGCCCGGCTCGACCGCGCCATCGCCCGCTCCCGACGCCTGACGACCGCGCAGGAACGTCTCGGCGCGGCGCTCTCCCGGGGTGGCGGCCTCCTGGTCGTCGTCGCCCGCTTCGCTCCCGCCGGCCGCTCGGTCGTCTCCCTCGGCGCGGGTGCCGCCCGCCACCGCGCCCGCGACTTCCTCCCCTGGTCCGCCGTCGCCGGCCTCGCCTGGGCCGCCTACAGCGTTGCCCTCGGCTACTTCGGCGCGCAGTGGCTCGGCCCGACCTGGCTCGCGACGGCGGTGTCCTTGGCGGCGCTCTTCGGCGCGGGCGCGGCGGCGGCGTACTTCATGCGCCGCCCTCGCGTCAGCAACTGACCTCCGGCCGCCGCGCTTCGACTCCGGACACGGGAGGACTCGGGGTACCTGTGCGTTGGCGGGTACGGGGGGGTAGGTGGTTGTAGGTGGTTGCTCGCGCAGTTCCCACCAACCCGCCCAGGCGAGAATCTACCCGGCCCGCCGCGGAGCGCCCCGCACCTCCAACCCGTCCAACAACTCCGCCGTGGCCGCCGCGATCACGTCCACCGCGTGATCAAAGACCTCGCGATTGTGGGCGGCGGGCGCACGGAACCCGGAGACCTTGCGCACGTACTGAAGCGCGGCGGCCCGGATGTCGTCCTCGGTGGCCTCTTCGGGGAGGACGGGCGGTCGAAGGGTCTTGATGCTGCGGCACATGAACCCAGTCTCGCGCGTACGCCCGCATAACCCCAGGCCGACGGCCCAGGCCACCTCCTTTCCCAAGCCTTTCCTTGGGTATCAGCAAGTTCCCCCGAGGATTGACTCAGCTCTCCACTGCTTGTGATCATCACCGAGGCCGGGACGACCCACCCGGCAGAAACGAGGGGACGATGACGAAGGAACGGCTCACGGTGGCGGTGCTGGGCCCGGGCGGCGTGGGCGGACTGCTCGCCGCGCTGCTGGCCCGCGCCGGGAACCGGGTGATCTGCCTGGCCGGGGAGGAGACCGCACAGGTCCTGGAGAAGGACGGCATCCAGGTCAGGAGCGCCCGCTTCGGCGAGTTCACCGCCCGCGTGGAGACCGCGACAGAGCTCGGCGAACCGGTCGACGCGGCCCTCATCGCGGTGAAGCACACGACCCTGGAGGCCGCCCTGCACCGGCTCCCGGCGGCGGCACTTGGCCCCGACACCCTGGTCGTACCGTTCCTGAACGGCGTCGAGCACCCGGCTCGCCTCCGCGCCCACTACGGCGACACCGTCCCCATCGCTCCCGCCACCATCCGCGTCGAGTCGACCCGTGTGGCCCCGGGCGTCATCGAGCACGGCAGCCCGTTCGCCGAGGTCGACCTCACCGGCGACACGGTCCCGCGGGATCGACTCAACTCCCTTGCCGGGGCCCTGGAATGGTCCGGCGTGGGCGCCCGGGTCCTGGCGGACGAGACGGCGGTGCTGTGGGCGAAGATGTCGTTCCTGGCGCCGTTCGCCCTGCTGACGACCCGCCACGGCCTGCCCCTCGGCGAGATCCGCACGCGCCACCGCGAGGAGTTGACCTCCCTGGTCGAGGAGACGGCCGCGGTCAGCGCGGCCTCCGGCGCCCCCGTGGACCCGGCCGAGGCCCTGCGCCGCTACGACGCCTTCCCGCCCGCCACCAAGTCCTCCATGCAACGCGACGCCGAGGCCGGCCGCCCCCTCGAACTGGACGCGATCGGCGGCGCGTTGCTCCGCGCGGCCGAGCGACACGACGTACCGGTGCCCGTGGCTGCCAAGGTGGTGGCGCAACTGCGGGCAGCAGGCCACCGAACGAGCACCCGGCCCCGGCCAGAGGCGGGGGCCCCAGCCTCCTAAACCGCCCGCACCCCACCCCCCACCCGCACCGCGTGCCGGGCCACCGTGTCGGCGAAGGCGCGGGCCGGTGGTGACAGCGCATCCCAGCGCCGTACGGCCCAACCAACGGTGAGCGGGGGCAGATCGGGGACCGGGACGAAGCGCAGCCCGGGGTGGCCGGGGCCGGTCCAGCCCGGGAGCGCGGGGACGACTGCGTGGCCGACGCCGAGCTCGGTGAGGAGGATCGCGGTGTCCCAGTCGGCGACACCGGCGCCGGAGGGACTGACGGTGATGCCCAACTCGCGGTAGGCGGCGTCGAGATGGGCGTACGAGGTGGAGTTCTCCGGCAGTCCGATGAGCCGCATCCCGTCCAGCTCGCCGCCCTCCACCCGCTCCCGCCCGGCGAGTTCGTCGTCGGCGCGTACGGCGAGCACCCAGGGCAGCTCCGCCACGGCCCGCTGTTCGATGCCACGGACGGCGGGCCCAAGGGTGACCCACGACAGGTCCAGGTCCCGGGACGGGTCGGCCAGCGCGTCGCAACACCCCGCGCTCGACCGTACGGTCTGGAACTCCAGGCCCACGTCCGGGTACGAGCGCCGGAAGTCGACGATGCCCTGTGCCATGAAGTGCCGCACGGTCGTGCCGCCGGTGGCGATCCGTACGACACCGCCGTCGCCGCGCACCATCTCGGCCAGCCGGCGCAGCGCGAGGTCCAGCCCGGTGATGCCCTCGGCCGCCGCCTCCTGGAGCACCCGCCCGGCCCGGGTGGGCACGACCCCGCGGGCCTGCCGTTCCACCAGCCCGACGCCGACCTCCCGCTCCAGCCGCCGTACGTGCTGGCTCACCGCCGACTGGGTGCAGCCCAGCTCCCGGGCCACCGCACTGAGGCTCCCGGCCCGGCAGACGGCGACGAAGACACGGAGATCGTCGAGGGTCATGCGGCGACGATACCCAAGGTCAGCCTTGGGTGAGAGCGCCTCCCTCAAGGTCCCCCTCCACCTCATCCACCCATTCGAATGAAGCGGCGCCCGAAGTGACAGAAGGAACTCGCATCCCAAATTCGAACAGGCGTACCATTGCCGCGTGGCCAAGACCTATGACTTTCCCAGTGACCTCCTCGCCGGTCAGGAGGAGCTTCATCAGGTCCGGGCCGAGCTCCTGGCACTGCTGAAGCGGCTGCCCTGGTCGGTCGAGCCCCTGGACGGTTTCAGCGACGACAACGGCTGGCGGAAGGTCGAGCGCCCCGCCTCCCCGGGCTGGACGCCCGACGAACAGGCCGAGGTCGAGAAGCTCCGCGAGCGCGAGCGGGAACTGGCGGTCTTCGTGAGCTGCCACCGTTTCTGGGCGGAGGTCGCCGCCGAGGAGAAGGTCGAGGCCCGCACCCGCCTGAAGCACGCCCGCGATTCCTGACGCAGGGAAGACCCCGGACACGCGAGGACC
>NZ_JBHVDX010000207.1:0-18897 GCF_042802555.1 Streptomyces sp. NPDC057474
GGGCGGCGCCGGGGCGGCCGGTCAGCCCGCGTCCGGGACTCCCGGGCCGCCGTCCTGCCGGGGCTGCGGCAGCACCGGCTGGAGCACCAGCATCCGCTCGACCAGGCGCAGGAACATCGCCACGTCGCGTATGAGGTCGTCGGCGTCACGCGCGCTCGCCGCGCCCTGTATACCCGCCTCGGCACGCGCGCGGCGGGCGGCGCCGGAGGCGAACAGCGCGCTCCACTCGGCGAGTTCGGGCGCTATCTCGGGGAGCACTTCCCAGGCGCTCCGGATCTTGGCCCGGCGCTTCGGGGTGAGCTCCGGGCGGCCCCGGGCGGCGAGTACCGCGGCGGCGGTGCGCAGGGCGGCCAGGTGGGCGGTGGCGTACCGCTCGTTGGGCGCCTGGAGTCCCGACGCCTCGTCGAGTCCGGAGCGGGCCTGGGCGAGCAGGTCGAGGGCGGCGGGCGGGGCCGTCGCCCGGCGCAGCACGGGGTGCACGTCGCCCGCCGGGCCGTTCAGTGAGGGGGCAGGGCCGGTGGCGCGGCGCCGGTTGGCGGCTGCCGCGTGGTAGCTGGCCATGACGAACCTCCTGTCGTCTTCGTGACGGCACGCCCGGACACGAGGTGCCGTATGTGCTCATCGTGCGGTATGCCACTGACAATCCGTTCTGACCTGCGCTTTTGCTTCGATCAGAGGTTCGGAGTAGTTTTTGCACTGACTAGTCAGTGCAAAAACTCGCAGAGGGGCCTGGGGGACATGGAAGAGCCACGGGCGGCGGATGCCGGGCCGGAAGCGGACGGTGCCGCTGCCGATGAGGCGGCCGACGGTGTCGGTGTCGCCGTCGAGGCCGAGGGGTTCGGGATCAAGGGGCCGCGCGGCTGGGCGTTCCGGGGGGTCGGGTTCGGCGCGGAGGCCGGCTCGCTCGTCGCGATCGAGGGGCCCTCCGGGTCGGGCCGGACCTGTCTGCTGCTCGCGCTCACCGGGCGTATGAAGCCGAGCGAGGGCCGTGCCACGGTCGGCTCCCTGCGGCTGCCGAAGCGGATGGCGGCCGTGCGCCGGATCAGCGCCCTCGCCCATGTCCCCGGTGTGACCGACCTCGACCCGGCCCTGACCGTCGGGGAGCACCTGCGCGAACGGGCGCTGCTGCGGCGGCGGTTCGACGGCTCCCTGCGCGGGCTGCTGCGTCCCCGGGCCGAGCGCGCCGCCGAGGCGAAGCTCCGTGTCGACACCGCCCTGGCGGCCGCCGGGCTCGACCGCGAGGCGCTGCCCAAGGGCTCCAGGACCGCCGTACGCGATCTGGACCGGATGGAGGCCCTGCGGCTGTCCGTCGCCCTCGCCCTCGTCGGCCGGCCCCGACTGCTCGGCGTCGACGACACCGACCTGAAGCTCTCCGATGCCGAACGGGCCGAGGTATGGGCCCTGTTGAGGTCCCTCACGCAGTCCGGGATCACGGTGGTGGCGGTGTGCAGCGAGGCCCCGGAAGGGGCTGTCGTGGTGTCGACGGCGCCGGACGGAGCCGCACGCGCGCGTGAAGACGTGGGCGAGGCCCCCGAGCCCGTCCGCGGCGACGAGACCGCCAACGACAACGACGTCCCCGAGAACGACGACCACGAGAACGACGACCACGAGAACGACAAGGAGACGGCCGATGCGCTCGCCGAGACTCGCCGCGCTTGAGCTCAGGCGGTTCGGCCGGGGCAAGCTGCCGCGCGCCGCGCTGGTCTCGCTCCTGCTGCTGCCGTTGTTGTACGGAGCCCTGTACCTGTGGTCCTTCTGGGACCCGTACGGCCGTCTGGACCGCGTCCCCGTGGCGTTGGTGAACGACGACAAGGGGGCGTCGGTCGGCAAGGAGAGGCTGACGGCGGGCGACGACATCGCGAAGGGGCTGCGGGAAAGCGACACCTTCGAGTGGCACCGGGTGAGTTCCGCCGAGGCCCGGGAGGGCGTCGAGGACGGCACGTACTACCTGTCGCTGACCATGCCGAAGGATTTCAGCGAGAGGATCGCGTCGAGTTCAGGGGACGTGCCGGAGACTGGCGCCCTTCAGGTGCGGACGAACGACGCGAACAACTACGTCGTCGGGCAGATCTCGCGGACGGTGTTCTCGGAGGTGCGGACGGCGGCGTCGACGAAGGCGTCGCGGTCGTTCCTGGACCGGATCTTCATCTCGTTCTCGGACATCCATGGGAAGACCGAGGAGGCGGCGGACGGTGCCGACGACCTCAAGGGCGGAATCGACAAGGCGGAGAAGGGCTCCAAGGACCTCGCGGACGGCCTGAAGACGGCCAAGGAGGGCAGCGGGGAACTGTCCGGCGGGCTGCGGGACCTGGACGAGGGCGCCGGCGATCTGGAGGACGGCGCCCAGCAGGTCGCGGACGGCACCGGGAAGCTCGCCGACAAGGTCGGAGCAGCGGCGGACCAGGTGCGGCCCTTCCTGCAGGAGAACGGCGACACCATCGCCGACACCGCCACCCTGGTCGCCGACTCGGCGGCCACGATCCGGGATCACCTCGACGCGTTCGTCGAGACGGCGCCGGCCGCCGCGACCGGCACCCGTGCCGCCTCGGACACCCTGAACGACGTCCACAGGCGCCGTTGCGAGGAGGCCGTGCTGCCCGACGGGGCCTGCGTGGATCTGAAGAAGGCGAAGGACGCGGCGGCGGAGGCGGCCGTGCTCGCCGAGGACGTCAACACCGTGGTGAAGAACTACGGCGGCGACATGAAGGCCTTCGACAAGGACCTGCAGACCTTGGAGAAGCAGGCCCGCGCCCTCGCGAAGGCGGCGCCCACCCTCTCCACGGACCTCGACGACGCGGTCGCCAAGGTGAACGCGCTCGACAAGGGCGCCACGAAGGTCGCCAAGGGGGCCACGACGCTGCACACCGGCCTCGGCACCGCGAAGACCGGCGCGGAGGACCTGGACACGGGCGTCGGCGACCTGAAGACGGGCGCGGTCGACCTCAAGGGCGGCATGTACAAGCTGGCCGACGGCTCCGGGAAGCTCGCGGGCGGACTGCACGACGGGGCCGAGCAGATACCGGACTACGACGAGCGGGATCGCGACCAACGTACCGAAGTGATGGCCGACCCGGTGCAGTTGGCCACCAGGGATCTGCACAAGGCACCCAACTACGGCACCGGGTTCGCCCCGTACTTCATCCCGCTGTCCCTGTGGGTGGGCGCGATGGTGGCGTACATGCTGATCCAGCCGCTCAACCGGCGGGCCCTCGCAGCGGGTGCCTCGGCGTGGCGGATCGCGCTGGCGGGCTGGCTGCCGGTGGCCGCCCTGGGGGTGCTGCAGACGGTCGCGCTGATGGCGGTGCTCCACTGGGCGGTCGGCCTGGAGATGGCGCGGGCGGCCGGGACGGTGGGCTTCCTGTTCCTGGTGACGGCGTGCTTCGCGGCGATCGTGCAGTGGCTCAACGCGCGCTTCGGGGCGGCGGGCAGGATCCTCGTCCTCGCCTTCCTGATGCTCCAGTTGACGTCCGCGGGCGGCACCTATCCCGTGCAGACCAGCCCGGACTTCTTCAACGCGGTCCACCCCTTCCTGCCGATGAGCCACGTCGTCGACGCCCTCAGGAGGCTCATCACGGGCGGCGGTCTGGGCCCCGTCTGGCAGGCGTGCGCGGTACTCGCGGCCTTCACCGTCGGCGCCCTCGCGCTGACCGCCCTGTCCGCCCGCCGCAAACAGGTGTGGACCCTCGACCGGCTGCACCCGGAGTTGAGTCTGTGACCGCGCACGGCACGGTTCCTGTGACAATCAGGGCCATGGAAAGCAGCAACGCCCCCGGCGGCGCAGGCGGGGGCCGCCGCGAGGCGACCCGGCAGAAACTCTACGAAGCGGCCGTCACCCTCATAGCGGAGCAGGGGTTCTCCGCCACCACGGTGGACGAGATCGCCGAGCGCGCCGGCGTCGCCAAGGGCACGGTCTATTACAACTTCGCGAGCAAGTCGGTCCTCTTCGAGGAGCTGCTGCGGCACGGCGTGGGACTCCTCACCGCCTCTCTCCGGGAGGCCGCCGAGCGGACCGCGAAGGAGGGCGGCAGCAGGGTCGACTCCCTGGACGCGATGATCCGGGCCGGGCTCGTCTTCATCGACCGCTACCCCTCCTTCACCCAGCTCTACGTGGCCGAGCTGTGGCGCACCAACCGCGCCTGGCAGTCCACCCTGATGGTCGTCCGGCAGGAGGCGGTCGCGGTCGTCGAGGGCGTGCTGCGCGAGGGCGTCGAGAGGGGCGAGCTGAGCGAGGAGATCGACGTCGGCCTGACGGCGTCGGCCCTGGTCGGCATGGTCCTGGTGGCCGCCCTGGACTGGAAGGCGTTCCAGCCGGAACGTTCCCTGGAAGACGTCCACGCGGCGCTGTCCCGGCTGCTCCAGGGCCGGGTGAGCGGAAACCGCTGACCGGGCCGGGGCACATACGAGAGCGCCGGTCCGAACTGGCCGCGTCCCCCGCGGGCCACCTCGAACCGGCGCTTCCCCGTTCCCCCGTCTCCCCCGTGCCTCGCTCCCGCCGACACACGTCGACGGAAGGAGCGGTAAAGAGCGCGAGAGCCGTTCCGCCGCCCCGTGTCGGCGGTACCGGAGCCGCGCCCCTTCCCGTGCCTCCACTCTCCCGTTCCCGCAGGTGGGAGCCCATCCGTGCTCCTACTCATCTCTCCGGCTAGGTACGCGTACTCAGCCCTGCGCACTCACCCCCAGAACCCCCTGTTGCCAACTGGTGACGATCGCGTCCGCGCACGTACTCCCCTGAGAGCGGCCGCGCCCCCGTCACGGGCGCGGGGAACTGCGCGACCAACCACGATCAGCCGGCACCCGCCGAACCACCCGCACTCCCGAGCTCTCCCGCGAACAAGATGTCGGCGGCGGCCGATAAGGTCGCTGACATGGCAAGGATTGTGGTGATCGGCGCCGGCCTGGGCGCCATGGCGGCCGCAGCCCGGCTGGCCGTCGCGGGCCACCGAGTGGTGGTGCACGAGAGCACGGCGACATACGGCGGAGCCGTGGGTCGCTTCGAGCGCGACGGCTTCGCGTTCGACACGGGCCCGGGACTGCTGCCGCTGCCCGCCGTCTACCGCGATCTGTTCCTCAAGACCGGCAAGGAACCGCTGGAGAAGTGCGTGGACCTGGTCCAGGTCGACCCGGCGGCCCGGCACGTCTTCGCGGACGGCACCAGCCTCCTGCTGCCCAACGCTTCACGCGCGGGCGTGGTCGCCGCCCTGAACACCGCGCTCGGCTCGGGCGCCGGCGACCGCTGGGGCGACTTCCTGGTACGGGCCCGCGAGGCCTGGGACCACACCCGGCGGCCCCTCCTGGAGGAGCCGCTGTGGCCCGACTGGAAGGTCCTCGCCGAACGCGAGCCGTACCCCGCCGTGCCCCACAAACGGCTCCTGCGCACCCGCCGCGCCCGCACCCTCGCCGAGGTCGGCGCGTGGGAGCTGCGCGATCCCCGGCTGACGGCCCTGCTGGAGAGCCACGCCCTCGCGTACGGCCTGGATCCGAGGAACATCCCGGCGAGCGCGGCGGTCCTGCCGTACATGGAGCACGCCTTCGGGACCTGGTACGTCCGGGGCGGCATACGGGAGTTGGCGCGAGCGCTGTACGAACGGTGCCTGGCCCGCAAGGTCGAGTTCGTCTTCGGCGCCGAGGTCACGGGGATCGTCGAGAAGGACGGCCGGGCGGTCGGTGTGGAGCTGGCGGCCGAGGTGGACGCCGGGGTCCGGGCGGTGACGGAGGCGGATCACGTCGTCGCGGGCATCGATCCGATACGGCTGAACGGCCTGACGGAGCGTGACATCCAGGGCGACGGCGACGTACGGCCGGACCTGGAGTCGTCGCGGCCCGGCCGGCTGACCGTGCTGCTGGCTCTGCGCGGCGCCCGCGAGGCCGGCGCCGCGCACCGCACGGTCGTGCACGCGCCCGACCGGACCGCCGAGTTGGACTTTCTGAGCCACCTGCGGGACACCGACGACCCCGTGCCGCTCACCGTGACCGTGCTGCGGCCGGACGACCCCGCGCTGCGCCCGGACGAGGCGCACGAGTCCGTGGTCGTGTCGGCGGCGGTGCCGACCGGGATCGACTGGACGGCGGGCGACGTCGCCGAGCGGTGCGCGGAGCTGCTCGTCACCGCCGCCGAGGCCGCCGTGCCCGGTCTGCGGGAGCGGCTGCTCTGGCTCGAGGTGCGCACCCCGGCCGACACGGCCCGGGAGACGGGTGCCGAGCGGGGGGCCGTCCCGCCGCCGGCGCTCGCCGCGGCCGACGGCCGTTTCCTGCACCCGCCCAACGCGACGCGTTTCCCGGGGCTGCACCTGGTCGGCGGCTGGTCCCACCCCGGCGGCGGCCTCCCGCACGCCGGGATGTCGGGCGCGCTGGTGGCCGGACTGATCGTGGAGGGACCGGACTTCCGCGGGTCTCAGTGAGGCTCACCAGGGTGCCGACGGACCTTCAGAAACGGTACTGCTGCTCGTCGTAGCCGTTCTGGCCGTTGCCGTTCCCCTGGTACGGGTGCTGCTGGTCCGACGGGAGGTCGGAGCCGAAGGCGTCGTCGGTGCTGCGCTGCTGCGGGACCCAGACACCGCCGGGCGGGGTCTCGCCGCTGTAGCCGCCGTTGCCGTACTGGTCCTGGCCGTAGCCCTGTTGACCGTATCCCTGCTGGCCGTAGGACTGGTCGTACGAGGCCGTGGCGTCGTACGTCTGCGTGCCGATGTACGGGTCGGAGTAGGCGGCGTACTGCTGCTGGTTCGGGTCGTAGCCGTAGCCCTGCTGGTCGTAGCCGTAGTAGGCGAACGCCTCGTCCTGAGCGGACTGGTCGGAGTGACCGGAGTGGCCGGCGGTCGCGTACGGCTGGTCGGCGGCGCCCGCGTAGGCGTTGTCCTCGCGGTAGACGCCGTACGTGCTGGTGTCGTCCGGCAGGGGCTCCGGGGAGTAGACGGCCGTCGCCCCGGCCGCGGACGGCGTGGACTGCGGGCGGACGAACACGTCGTCGTCGCGGTCGTCGTCGAGCGGGTCTTGGCCCTGGCGGTACGTTCCGCCAGCCGTGGACTCCAGGTCCATGACCTCCAGGGTCGGGTCCTGACGGTCCGGTTCGCCGCGCCGCCGCTTCTTGGCGGCCTTGGCGGGCCTGCCGCCGTCCTCGCCCTCACCGGAGCGCGGGCGGACGGCCCAGCCGGCTTCGAAGCCGCGGCGGAACGACAGGGTCACATAGGTCTGCCCGGTCGCGAACCCGATCGCGCCCAGCGCGATGACGATCACGTTGGGGATCAGTACACCGAGGACGACACAGAGGAAACCGGCGAAGGCGAGCAGCCGCCAGCGCAGGCGCGCCTTGTACTGCAGCAGCACCTCACCCAGCAGCCACAACGCGACGACGCCGAACGCGATGTAGAGGACCGTCCAGCCCATGTACGCCCCTCTCCCTGTAGCCGCTACGCAGTGTGTCGTACGCGAGTGCGACCGGTCTAGGCCCGTGATGGATGGTGCGGGCCCAGGTTCTCGTAGATTTCCAGTGTCGCGGTGGAGTTGTTCAGAGTGATGAAGTGAAGTCCGGGGACTCCCTCTTCCAGCAGCCTCGCGCAGAACTCCGTGGCGAACTCGATGCCAATGGAGCGTACAGCGACCGGATCGTCTTTGGCTGTGACGATCCGCTCTTTCAGGGCGTCCGGGATGGCGGCGTTGCTGAGTTGCGGCAACCGTTCCAGCATCTTCACGCTGGTGACGGGCATGACCTCGGGAATGACGGGGGTTTCACAGCCGGCCTTGGCTACCGCGTCCCTCAGACGCAGGTACGAGTCCGGGTGGAAGAACATCTGCGTGATCGCGTAGTCGGCGCCGGCGCGGCACTTGTCGACGAAGCGCGCCACGTCGCTGTCCCAGTCCGGGGAACGGGGGTGCATCTCCGGGAAGGCCGCGACGCCGACGCAGAAGTCGCCCGATTCCTTGATGAGTTGGACGAGTTCGGCGGCGTACGTCAGGCCCTGCGGATGCGCGACCCACTCGCCCATGGGGTCGCCGGGCGGGTCGCCGCGGACCGCGAGCATGTTGCGGATCCCGGCGTCCGCGTACTGGCCGATGATGTTGCGCAGCTCGGCGATGGAGTGGCTGACGGCGGTGAGATGGGCGACCGGGGTGAGGGTGGTGTCGGCGGCGATCTGCTCGGTCGCCTTCACCGTGCCGGCCCGGGTGGAGCCGCCCGCGCCGTACGTCACGGAGACGAAGCTGGGGGCGACCGCCTCGATCCTGCGGAGGGCGTTCCACAGGTTCCGCTCGCCCTTCTCCGTCTTGGGCGCCCAGAACTCGAACGAGTACGTGGTCTTGCCCGTGGCGAGCATGTCACGCACGGTGCGTGCGCGATCAGTCCTGGTGGAAGCGGTTCCTAGGGCCATACCGGCAGGTTAGTCAGGTCGGGGCCGTCCCCCAACCAGAGCTGGGATTTTTGTCCGTTTTGCCGACCTGCTGTCCACGCCTCGGACAGCCGCGGGCCGGGAGCGGGGGCCGCCTAGAGGGCGCCGAGGCGCTTGGTGAACTCCGCCGCGGCGGCTCCGGGGTCGTCGGCCTCCGTGATCGCCCGGACGACGACGGCCCGGCGGGCGCCCGCCTCGACGACCTCGTCGAGGTTGCCGAGGTCGATGCCGCCGATGGCGAACCAGGGGCGGTCGGTGCCGAGGGCGGCGGTGTACCGGACGAGGTCCAGGCCGGGGGCGTGGCGGCCGGGCTTGGTGGGGGTGGGCCAGCAGGGGCCCGTGCAGAAGTAGTCCACGCCCTCCTGGACGGCCGCGGCGACGGCCTCCCGTTCGGCGTGGGTGGAGCGGCCTATGAGGACGTCCTCACCGAGGACTGCGCGGGCGGCGGGGACCGGGAGATCGCCCTGGCCGAGGTGCAGCACGTCCGAACCGATGGCGTGCGCGATGTCCGCGCGGTCGTTGACGGCGAGCAGCTTGCCGTGCCGCCGGCACGCGTCCGCGAAGACCTGGAGGTGCTCCAGTTCCTCTGCGGCCTCCATGCCCTTGTCGCGGAGCTGCACGATGTCCACGCCACCGCTCAGGACCGCGTCCAGGAACTCCGGCAGGTCGCCCTGGCGCTCACGGGCGTCCGTGCAGAGGTAGAGCCGGGCGTCGGCGAGCTGTGCGGCGGCGTCGGGCATGCGCGGGTCCCCCGTTGGCGGTGCGTTGTCGGTGCGGCGTACGGGGCCGGGACCCTCGCGGGCCCCGGCTCCCGTACGCCGCACAGGCGGCTGTGTCACGAATCTCTCGGATGTTCCCGGTCAGACGGCGAGCGCCTGGGCGCGGCGCTTCACCTCCGTGCCGCGATTCTCGCTCAGGGCCTGGGCCGGGGTTCCGGGCAGGCTCGGGTCCGGAGTGAAGAGCCACTCCAGCATCTCTTCGTCGGTGAAGCCGTCGTCCCTCAGCAGGGTCAAGGTGCCGGTCAGGCCCTTGACCACCTTGTCCTCGTCGATGAAGGCGGCGGGGACGTGCAGCGCGCGGTTCTCACCACGGCGTACGGCGATGAGCTGGCCTTCCTTCACCAGCTGCCGTACGCGCGTCACCTCGACGTCCAGCATCTCTGCGATGTCGGGGAGCGTCAGCCACGCGGGGACGAGAGCATCGATCTTTGCGTCAATCTCGGTCACGTCACCAAGACTGCCATCTACGACTGACACTGGGTAGCCGAGCCGCCTTCGACGGGGGCCGACAGAGGGGTACGGAGAGCGCTGAGCAGCGGGAAAGAGGGGCTGCCCTACGCCGTCGCCGCCTTCAGGGGCCTGGCCGGGTCCGCCAGCAGTTCCGGGTTCAACGGTGTGCCCGCCTCGATCAGCCGGCGGCCCTGGGCCAGGTCCCGGGGGCGGCCCACCGCCAGCAGGGCGATCAGTCGGCGCTCCCGGAGCCAGCACACCGACCAGGCGGCGCCGGTGGGGTCACCGCGCCAGAGGGTGGTGTCGGCGGAGGCGTGGTCGCCGGCGTACTGGACGAAGCGGCCGAACTGTTCGGACCAGAAGTAGGGGACGGGGTCGTAGGCCTCGGGGGTCTCGCCGACGATGTTCGCGGCGACCGTGCGGGGTCCCTGGAGGGCGTTGTCCCAGTGGTGGACGAGGAGGCGTCGGCCGTACCTGCCCGAGGGGAAGGAGGCGCAGTCGCCGACGGCGTAGACGTCCGGCGCGGAGGTGCGCAGGTGGTCGTCGGCCAGCACCTCGCCGTGTGCGCCCAGCTCGATGCCCGAGTCCGCCAGCCAGGCCGTCGCCGGGCGCGCGCCGATCCCCACGACGACCGCGCCGGCCGGCACCCGGGTTCCGTCGTCCAGGACCGCCGTCCCGGGCTCGACGCGGGCCACGCGCGCGTGGGTGCGCAGGGTGGTCCCGTTGTCGGCGTACCAGGCGGTCATCGGCGCGGCCACCTCCGCCGGGAGCGCGCCCGCGAGGGGGCGGTCGGCCGCCTCGACGACCGTCACCGCACAGCCCGCCTCGCGCGCGGCCGTGGCGAACTCGGCGCCGATCCAGCCCGCGCCCACGACGACGATGTCGTGCTGCTGGGCCAGCACGGGCCGCAGCCGCACGGCGTCGTCCAGGGTCCGCAGCAGATGCACCCCGGGCACGCCCTCGACGCCCGGCAGCCGGATCGGTTCCGCACCGGTCGCGAGGACGAGGAGGTCGTACGGGACGGGCCCGGCGGCCGTGTCGAGTTCGTGCTCGGCGGGGCGCAGGCCCGACACCTCGCGGCCCAGCCGGAGTTCGATGCCGAGCGCCTCGAAGTCGACGTCGAAGGCGGAGCCCTCGGCCGTGCCGAGCAGCACGGCCTTGGACAACGGCGGCCGGTCGTACGGCTGGTGCGGCTCGGCGCCGATCAGCGTCACGTCGCCGGTGAAGCCCTGTTCGCGCAGAGCGACCGCGGTCTGCACCCCGGCCATGCCCGCGCCCACGACGACCACGCGCCGCGCCGGCGTTCCGCCCCTTTGTTGCGTCTGCTCGCTCACCCGATCACCATAGACAACTGACATTCAGTCAGTCAGCCGGTGGGACGACGGTCGCTCTCCCCGAGCCGGTCCACGCTCTCGTCGACCTGCTCCACCACGCTCGTCCCGCTGCCCGGCTGCGACTCCCACTCCCAGGTCTCCTCCAGGCGGAGCCGCCCGTCGGCCAGCTCGACCACCAGGGACCGGCAGTGCCCGGACGCGGTGGTCCCGTCGGTCTTCAGCTGCACGTACCGGAAGTCCAGCCGGTCCCCCGCGCGCGTGCCCACGAGGTGACCGCGCACGACGTCGCCGCCCGCGTACTCGGCCCAGATCTCGCCGTCCTTCTCGTGGTACGCGAACCGGGTGCGGGTGCCCACCTGACCTGGGGCCTGGTCCGCGACGGGGGCGAGGACGAGACCGTCGAGCGAGCGGGGCATCAACGGGGGCTCCCTTACTGGGGCGGGCGGGCCGGGCTAGGGTGGCCAGCGTAAGCACTCGCGGGAGCCCGGCGCACCGGGCTGAGAGGGAGGCTGGCGGCCTCCGACCGTACGAACCTGATCCGGGTCATGCCGGCGAAGGGAGGGGCTGGACGCCCATGTCGCGTACGCACACGTCAGACGTCCTCGTCGTGGGGGGCGGAATCATCGGGCTCGTCACGGCGTGGCGGGCCGCGCGGCGCGGGTTCGCCACGGCCGTGGTCGATCCCGAGCCCGGCGGCGGAGCCGCGCAGGTGGCGGCCGGGATGCTCGCCGCGGTCACCGAACTGCACTACGGCGAGCAGACGCTGCTGGGGCTCAACCTGGAGTCCGCGCGCCGCTACCCGGACTTCGCGGCCGAGTTGACGGAGGCGACCGGCCTCGGCCTCGGCTACCGCCGCTCCGGCACGCTCGCCGTCGCGCTCGACGCCGACGACCGCGCCCACTTGCGCGAACTGCACGCCCTGCAGCGCCGGTCGGGCCTGGACTCGCAGTGGCTGAGCGGCCGCGACTGCCGCCGCCTGGAGCCGATGCTCGCGCCGGGCGTGCGCGGCGGACTGCGGGTCGACGGGGACCACCAGATCGACCCGAGGCGGCTCTCCAGGGCCCTCGTCGCGGCCTGCGAGGGCGCCGGGGTGGTGTTCCACCGGACCTGGGCCGAGGAGCTGTCGGTGGTCCGGGAGCGGACCGTCGGGGTCAGGGTCGGCGACGGTGACCGGCTGTCCGCCGGGCAGATCGTCCTCGCCGCCGGCAGCCTCAGCGGTCGGCTCGCCGGGGTCCCGGACGACGTACTGCCGCCGGTGCGGCCGGTGAAGGGGCAGGTGCTGCGGCTGACCGTGCCGAAGCCGTACGCGCCCTTCCTGAGCCGTACCGTGCGGGCCGTGGTGCGCGGCAGCCACGTCTACCTGGTGCCGCGCGAGAACGGCGAACTCGTCGTCGGCGCGACCAGCGAGGAACAGGGCTGGGACACCACGGTGACCGCGGGCGGGGTGTACGAACTGCTGCGGGACGCCCATGAACTCGTCCCCGGGATCACCGAACTCCCGCTCACCGAGACCCGCGCGGGCCTGCGCCCCGCCTCCCCCGACAACGCGCCGCTCCTCGGTCCCACCGGACTCGACGGCCTGCTCCTCGCGACCGGCCACCACCGCAACGGGGTGCTCCTCACCCCGGTCACCGGCGACGTCATGGCCCATGTCCTCGCCACCGGTGAACTGCCGGAAGAGGCACGCGACTTCACCCCCCTGCGGTTTCGCGCCGGCGCGGCCCGCGAACTCCTGGAGCAGCCCGTATGAGCGCCGCCACCGGGACACTGACCATCCTCGTCAACGGGGAGCGGTGGCAGGTCGCCCCCGGCACGGCCCTCGACACGCTCGTGCGGACACTCACCGCGTCCCCCTCCGGGGTCGCCGCCGCGCTCAACGAAACCGTCGTCCCGCGCGCGCGGTGGACGACCACCGCCCTCTGTGAGGGGGACCGCGTCGAGGTTCTCACCGCCGTCCAAGGAGGCTGATCCCATGGCAGACGACCCCTTCGTCCTCGGCGGTACGACCTACTCGTCCCGCCTGATCATGGGCACCGGCGGGGCGCCCAGTCTCGACGTCCTGGAGCGCGCGCTGGTGGCCTCCGGCACGGAGCTGACGACGGTCGCGATGCGCCGCGTGAACGCCACCGTGCACGGCTCGGTCCTGTCCGTGCTCGACAGGCTGGGCATCCGGGTGCTGCCCAACACGGCCGGCTGCTTCACGGCGGGCGAGGCCGTGCTGACCGCCCGTCTCGCGCGCGAGGCGCTCGGTACGTCCCTGGTCAAGCTGGAGGTCATCGCCGACGAGCGCACACTGCTGCCCGACCCGATCGAGCTGCTCGACGCCGCCGAGACGCTCGTCGACGACGGTTTCACCGTGCTGCCGTACACGAACGACGATCCCGTGCTCGCGCGGAGGCTGGAGGACGTGGGCTGTGCCGCGATCATGCCGCTCGGGTCGCCCATCGGGTCCGGGCTCGGCATCCGCAACCCGCACAACTTCCAGCTGATCGTCGAGCACGCGCGCGTGCCGGTGATTCTCGACGCGGGTGCCGGTACGGCGTCGGACGTCGCTCTCGCGATGGAGCTGGGGTGCGCGGGGGTCATGCTCGCCTCCGCCGTGACCCGGGCTCAGGAGCCGGTCCTCATGGCCGAGGGCATGCGGCACGCGGTGGAGGCCGGACGGCTCGCGTACCGGGCGGGCCGCATCCCCCGCCGCCACTTCGCGGAGGCGTCGTCGCCGAGCGAGGGGCTGGCGCGGCTGGATCCGGAGCGCCCGGCGTTCTGAGTCGGATCTCACGCCACCCCGCCCCCAATCGAACAGTCGAACGAGTTCCGCCGCGCACCCGCCTGTCACAGCCCTTCGATCCGGGTCACAGCTCTGCTGCAGTCCGTCTCCGGTGCCGCGCGACTTATGGGCCTGTGGGCGGCGGCTCGTACACTCACCTGCGTGGACACGACCCTTCAGGACCCGCTTGTCGGCCATGTGCTCGACGGCCGGTATCGAGTCGAGGCGCGGATCGCGGTCGGCGGCATGGCCACGGTCTACAGGACCGTGGACACCCGCCTCGACCGCGTGCTCGCGCTCAAGGTGATGCATCCGACGCTGGCCGCGGACCGGACGTTCGTCGAGCGGTTCATCCGCGAGGCCAAGTCGGTGGCACGGCTGTCCCACCCGAACGTGGTGGGGGTCTACGACCAGGGCACGGACGGCTCGTACGTCTATCTCGCGATGGAGTACGTCGCCGGCTGCACCCTCCGTGACGTGCTGCGCGACCGCGGGGCGCTGCAGCCCCGGGCGGCGCTGGACATCCTGGAGCCGGTGCTCGCCGCGCTCGGCGCCGCGCACCGCGCCGGGTTCGTGCACCGGGACATGAAGCCGGAGAACGTGCTGATAGGGGACGACGGCCGGGTCAAGGTCGCCGACTTCGGGCTCGTTCGGGCCGTGGACACCGTCACCAGCACCACCGGCACGGTCCTCGGCACCGTCTCCTACCTCGCCCCCGAGCAGCTGGAGCACGGCACGACCGACACCCGCGTCGACGTGTACGCGTGCGGCGTGATGCTCTACGAGATGCTCACCGGCGGCAAGCCGCACGCCGGGGACTCCCCCGCGCAGGTGCTGTACCACGCGCTGCACGACGACGTGCCGCCGCCGTCGGCCACCGTGCCGGGGCTGCCGTACGAGCTGGACGGGCTGGTCGCCTCGGCGACCGCGCGCAATCCGGAGCTGCGGCCGTACGACGCCGTCGCGCTGCTCGCGCAGACGCTGGAGGCGCGGGCGGGGCTCAGCGCCGAGCAACTGGACGCGGTGCCGCCGCAGGCGATAGCCGGCGGTCATGACAACGCGGAGGACCGGACGAGCGTGATCCCGCGCTCGCTGTCCGTGTCGCGGTCGGTTGCGGCGGACCCGGACCCGCTCAACCGTACGAGCCGGTTCGCGTCGCCTCCGCCGCCGCCCCGGCGCGCTCGCACCTCCCCCGCGCCCCGGCGTGGGCTGCTGGCGGTCGTCGTCGCCGTGCTGCTCGTCCTCGGTGTGGGCGGGGGCGTCTGGTACATCAACTCGGGCCAGTTCACGCAGGTCCCGGCCGTGCTGCAGCAGAGCGAGGCGGACGCGACGAAGCGGCTCGAGGGCGCCGGGCTGGACGTCGACGTCGAGCAGGCGTTCAGCGACACCGTCAAGCGCGGCAGGGTGATCGGCACCGACCCGGCGCCCGGCGAGCGGATCCGGGACAACGACACCGTGACGGTGACGATCTCCAAGGGCCCGGAGACCGTGAAGGTGCCGGAGCTGAAGGGCTACCGGCTGGACCTCGCGAGGACCCGGCTGAAGGACGACGGGCTCGAACCTGGCCTGGTGACGCGGGAGTTCAGCGACGAGGTCATCCGGGGCCAGGTGATCAGCACCCAGCCGGGCTCCGGCACCGAGATCTCCTCGGGCTCGGCCGTCAGGCTCGTGGTCAGCCGGGGCGCCCCGGTGGAGGTCCCCGAGGTGTCGGGCGCCTCGGTCGCGGACGCCACCGCCGAGCTGGAGGAGGCGGGCCTCAAGGTGAGGATCGCCTCGAAGCGGGTCAACTCCGAGTTCGACAAGGGGCTCGTGGCCGAGCAGTCGCCGGGCACGGACAAGCAGGTCGGTGAGGGCGACACCGTCACCCTGACGATCTCCAGGGGCCCCGTGATGGTCGAGGTCCCGGACGTCGTGGGCGACAGCGTCGACGAGGCGACCCAGAAGCTGGAGGGCGCCGGTTTCGAGGTCGAGGAGGACCGAGGGATCCTCGGGCTCTTCGGCGACGAGGTCAAGGGCCAGTCGGTGGACGGCGGCGACACGGCGGCCAAGGGGTCGAAGATCACGATCGAGATCGGCTGACCGGGCCGGCGCCGACCGTCGGGGATCAGCTGACCGGGCCGGGCCGGCCGTTCGGGATCGGCGGACCGCGACCGGTCGTCGGGCCCGGCCGACCGCGACCGGACGTCGTCCCGGGCGACCGGAGTCGGCCGGGCGGGAGTTGTGAGAGGCCGGGGCGTCCGGGCGGCAGCCGTCGAAGCTGCCGGTCGGGCGCCCCGGGCCGCATGACACCCTTGCTGCCGTGAGCACTCAGCAGTCCCCCGGCCCCGCCCCCCGCCTCCCCGGCCCGTCCCGCAACCCCGTCGGCGGTCATGTCCCCGTCGCGGGTGGTCTGAACTCCGTCGGGCTGGCGTACGCCCGTGATCTCAAGGCCGAGACGGTTCAGGTCTTCGTGGCCAATCCGCGCGGCTGGGCGACGCCCGTCGGGAATCCCCGGCAGGACGAGGAGTTCCGGGCGGCGTGTGCCGAGGAGTCGATTCCCGCGTACGTGCACGCGCCGTATCTGATCAACTTCGGGTCGCACACCGAGGCGACGGTGGAGAAGTCGGTGGAGTCGATGCGGCACTCGCTGCGCCGGGGGCGGGAGATCGGCGCGCTGGGGGTGGTCGTGCACACGGGGAGCGCGACCGGCGGGCGGGACCGGTCGGTGGCGCTGAAGCAGGTGCGCGAGTATCTGCTGCCGCTGCTGGACGAGTTGACCCACGACGACGATCCGCATCTGCTGCTGGAGTCGACGGCGGGCCAGGGCTCCTCCCTGTGCTCGCGCACCTGGGACTTCGGGCCGTACTTCGAGGCGCTGGACGCCCACCCCAAACTGGGCGTCTGTCTGGACACCTGCCACATCTTCGCGGCGGGGCACGACCTGACCGGCCCGAGCGGCATGCACCAGACCCTCGACCTGTTGGTGGACACCGTCGGCGAGGGCCGGCTGAAGCTGATCCACGCCAACGACTCCAAGGACGTGGTCGGCGCCCACAAGGACCGCCACGAGAACATCGGCTCCGGCCACATCGGCGAGGACCCGTTCCGCGCCCTGATGACCCACCCCGCCACCGAGGGCGTTCCTCTGATCATCGAGACACCGGGCGGCAAGGAGGGGCACGCGGCGGACGTGGAACGCCTGAAGAAGCTGCGGGACGGCTGAGGCGCCGGGTCAGTTCTTGTTCTCGACCAGCACGTGCGAGGTGTCGACGATGTGGACCACGAGCACGATGAGCAGGCCGTCACTGATGACGTACTCGATCGCCATCGTGTGGGAAAGCGCGACCGAGCTGGTGTTCTCGTCACCGGAGATGGCTGCGGAGATCTTGGTGCGGGGATCCTTGGCCAGTATGGCGAGCCCCTCGTGGAACACCTCGAGGCGGTCGTCCGGAAGGCTGTCGCGCACGCGCGCCGCGGCCTCCGAGAAGATCACATTACAGAAGGCCATCTCGGCTCTCCTGCACGGTTGTCCTGTTGACCGGCGTTGAGCTTACCGGCAGTTTCAGAGCTCCGGCCCGTCGCCCGGCTCCTCCTGGTAGGAGTAGCGCTGTTCCTGCCAGGGGTCGCCGACGTTGTGGTAGCCGCGCTCCTCCCAGAAGCCGCGTCGGTCGGCGGTCATGTACTCGATGCCGCGGACCCATTTGGGGCCCTTCCAGGCGTACAGGTGGGGGACGACGAGGCGGAGGGGGAAGCCGTGTTCGGCGGTGAGGAGTTCGCCGTCCTTGTGGGTGGCGAAGATCGTGCGGTCGTCGGCGAAGTCGGCGAGGCGGAGGTTGGAGCTGAAGCCGTACTCCGCCCACACCATCACATGGGTGACCTCGGGGCCGGGCGGCGCGGTCTCCAGGATCGTGCGTGCCGGGATGCCGCCCCATTCGGCGCCGACCATGCTGAACTTCGTCACGCAGTGCAGATCGGCCACGACCGAGGCGTACGGCAGGGCGGTGAGCTCGTCGTGGGTCCAGCAGTGCTTCTCGCCGTCGGCGGTGGCGCCGAAGACCCGGAAGTCCCAGCGCTCGGGACGGAACTTGGGGACGGGCCCGTAGTGCGTCACCGGCCAGCCGCGCTGGAGTCGCTGTCCCGGCGGGAGCTGCGACGACGCCGCGTTCTCAGATGCGCGATCTCCTGATTCGCGTTCCACCGGCTGACCCATGACTCCATCCTGACAGACCCCGAGTGGTGCACATGACCAGGGTCCACCCGACTCGGACATTTAGAACTAAGGCTGCACTTACTTACTAAGCTTGCACTTACTGGACGATCTTCGACAGCGGTGCAATCATCGCGGCGCAACCTCCCAGTTCCCCGCTTGGAAGGAGCTTCTGCGATGCAGGGCGACCCCGAGGTCATCGAATTCCTCAACGAGCAGCTGACCGCGGAGCTCACCGCGATCAACCAGTACTTCCTGCACGCGAAGATGCAGGAGAACTTCGGCTGGACGAAGCTCGCGAAGTACACGCGTCACGAGTCGTTCGACGAGATGAAGCACGCGGAGGTGCTCACCGACCGGATCCTGTTCCTGGAGGGGCTGCCGAACTACCAGCGGCTGTTCCACGTCCGGGTGGGCCAGACGGTCAAGGAGATGTTCGAGGCCGACCGGCAGATCGAGGTCGAGGCGATCGACCGTCTCAAGCGCGGTATCGAGGTGATGCGCAACAAGGGTGACATCACCTCGGCGAACATCTTCGAGTCGATCCTCGAGGACGAGGAGCACCACATCGACTACCTCGACACCCAGCTGGAACTGCTGGAGAAGCTCGGCGAGGCGCTCTACATCGCGCAGCTGATCGAGCAGCCCGAGAGCTGAGCTACGCCGCTTCCTCAAGCTCGGCGAGGACCGACTCACCCTGGTCGGCCGGCTCACGGCGCGGGCAGGCACCCCTGCCGAGGATCGCCTGGATCCGGCGTACGCAGGAGCCGCAGTCCGTGCCCGCCTTGCAGGCCGACGCGATCTGGCGAGGGGTGCAGGCGCCGTCCGACGCGTGCTTCTTGACCTGTTGCTCGGTGATGCCGAAGCAACTGCAGACGAACACGCGGTTCACCTCCCGCCGGGATGGATAAGGGCGCCGCCCCGATGATCGGTGAGGCTAACCTAACCTTACCCGGCGGGCAGGAACCGCAAAAGTGGAGTGGGGCGCGGATCGTATGTGATC
>NZ_JBHVDX010000208.1:0-18727 GCF_042802555.1 Streptomyces sp. NPDC057474
CTACAGGGCCTGCCGCATGGCAGGCCCTGTAGCGTTTTGAGGGTCGGCGATCGGATGATGGGGGGCAACGGGTGGCAGTGGACGGGGCGTTGGCCGCCGCAGTGCTGTTCGACGTAGACGGGATTCTGATCGACACCGCCGACGCGCACGGCCGGGTCTGGCGGGCCTGGGCGCGGGCGCGGGGGCTGGACCCCCAGGCGGTGTGGCTGACCACGCAGGGGCGGCGGCGGGCGGACATCCTGCGGCTGGTGGCTCCGGAGCGTGATCCCGCCGAGGAACACCGCGCCCTGGACCGGCTGATGGCGGCGGAGGAGCCAGGGTTCCGCGCCTTCGACGGAGCCGCCGAGTTGCTGGGGGCGTTGCCGCGGGGCCGTTGGGCCGTCGTCACCTCCAGTCGTGCGGAGCCCACCGCGGCCAGGCTCGCCCGTACGGGGCTGGTGGTGCCGGAGGTGCGGGTGTGTGCCGAGGACGTGTCCGAGGGCAAGCCGTCATCGGAGGGGTATCTGTATGCCGCCGCCCGGCTGGGCGCCGACCCGGCCCGGTGCTTGGTGGTCGAGGACGCGCCGGCGGGGATCGCGGCGGGGCTGGCGGCCGGTTGCACGGTGTACGCGGTGGCGTCCACGCACCGGCCGGAGGAACTCGGCGACGCGCACGCCTGTTTCGGGTCCCTCCAGGAGGCGGCTGACGCCGTACGGCGTGCGGTGGGCGGAGACGTAACCGGGGAGGGCGCAGCGCGTGTGGTGGGAGAGGGAGCCGTGACAGAAGACGGCTCCGCCCGTCGCGCACGTCCCTGACCGACGTACTCGTGCCCGAGGGCGCCCTGGAGGAGTGATTCGCAGCCCCGAGCCCTACGGCGACCTGCGCAGCCACGACCTCTCCGTGCTCCCCCGAGAACGCCGCACAGGCCCCGGACTCCGCCGAGGGTGTCCTCGTCCTGCTGACCGGCTGGGCGGCGGAACGGCTGCGCCTGGCGCGGGAGGCGGCCGAGCCGGACCCGGAACTGGTCGCGCGCCTAGCGCGCGCCCCGGAGCGGGTCGCACGCTGGGCGGCGGACAGCGGGCGGTACGCCGAACTGCTGCGGCGGGTTCGGGAGATGACACCGCAGGAGCTGCGGCGCGTGGTCGAGGAACTCGGCCCGGTGGACAGGCGGGCCGGGGAGGAGCGCTCGTGACAGGAAAGGCGTCCCGCCCGGGATGTCGTGAATACCTCCAGGACGCCGGTTAATCGTTCGACAAGTGAGCCCGTCTCCGCTGATGCTCCGACGACCGCGAACCAGCTCCTGGAGGAGTCAGTTGCATCCCCACCATCCATCACATCACCTTCGACTGCACCGGCGACCAGTAGACCTCGGCCTCTTCTGGAGCGAGCTCCTCGGCCGCCCGCTGGCCGACGACGACGAACTTGGTGACCCCCAGGCGCTGATTCGGGACCCGGCCGACGGGCCGACCCTGCTATTCGTCCGCTGAAGCGTCCCTGGCGGAGAGGCAACGGTGATGACGACCGAAGGAGGCCCGCCAAGATCCCTCGGGGGCCGCCTTCATGGAACCTACTTCACGTACCTGTACTCAAGGCGCCAGAAGTCGTTGATGCTGCGCTTGGTTGGTGCGGTGATGGTCTTGTTCCACGAGTGCTTGGTGACGGTCCCCTTGCAGTTGGGCTTGGTAGTAGTGATGCTCTTGCCGACCTGGAACTTCTTGGCTTCGTGGAAAAGCCTCATGCGGACCTGGTTCTTGCCCTTGACCTTCTTGGCCTTCATTTCATAGTTCCAGCTCTTGGAGCTGGACCACTCTCCGCCGACGGTCACGCTGAACGATGTGCTCGCCTTGGTGAAGATCACCCCGGCCTCGGCCTCGATACCCGCGGTACCGCTGACGCTCGCGGTCGCCGTGCTGCTCTTGTTGTAGCTGACCGAGACCTCTGAGGCGCTCGTCATGTCCATCCACGTGCTGGCCAGGTTGGTCCCCCTGTACACCGTGGACTTCTTGGAGATGGCGTACTTCTTCACCGGGTCTGGAGCACACGCGGCGAAGGCGGGCGAGCCGGTGACGCCCACCAGACCACCGGTCACGACGACAGAGGTGAGCGTGGAGCTTACAAGTCTCTTCATGGAATTCCTCTACGGGCCATGCCGGTTGGGCGTGGCCGAGCTTGAGCCGTTTGAACACAGCTGGGTGTGGTGTGTGAGGGCGCACGGCCCATGCCGGGCGCGATACTGCAGCCTTCGCGGACCGTGTTCGGTGTTCGCGACGGGAAGTTCAGATCCACCGGTCGCGAACTTCGCGGTACTACCGAGGCCTTTCGCGGATAGCCGTGACCGTGGCTGGCCGGTCGGTGCGTGGCCGCACAGAGCACGAGAAGAGCGAATCGCTCATCAGAACCCCCGTTCAGATGGTCAACGCGTGTACCGGAGGCGGCGCTTGAGCGAGCCATCCGGGGCGCAGGAAGAAGATTGGCTGGGTGCTGGTGAGAAGGCAAGTGGGATGGGCCGCAACGCAGTTCGGGCCTCACTTATATGCCCTGGACGTGGATGAGCAAAGTGACCAAAAGGGAGGTCGAGGAAGTTTTGCTCATGGCGCATGGGTGGGTTTACGCCTCTATGCCCACCACCTAGTGAGATCTATATCTCACTGACCATTCTCTTCGCGATGCGAAAGGTATCCAATCTCAATTCTTCCTCAAGCGCGGAGCACCTTCGGGGCTCCGGAAATTGGTTTGTCACTCGGGCCGGTGTCGGGGATGGTTGCCGACGATGACGAAATGCACCGATATGCCTCCCGCCTGCGGCGAGCGGACGCGGCTGACCACCTTTCTCGACTACGCACGGGGCACCGCGCTCGCCAAGTGTGAAGGCGTATCACCACAGGACGCGCGGAAAGCGCCGCTGCCGGGATCGCCGCTCATGACCTTGTGCGGGCTGATCGGGCACCTGAGGTGGGTCGAGTACTACTGGTTCCAGGTGGTGTTCCTCGGGGAGAGCATGGCCGGGCCGCTGCAGAGGCGACCGACGACGACCCGACCCGGAGATGCGCCTCGCCGTCGACGTCCCGCTGCCTCAGCTTTTGGCCCTATGAGGGAAAGACCGCCTGCTACTGCCGAAGTGCTTCGGTGGGTGCGGGAGATGACGCCGGAGGAGCCGCGGCGCGCGGTCGAGTAGCTCGGCCCGGTGGCCCGGCAGGCCGAGGGGCGGTGACAGGGAGGGCGCCTCGCCCGGGATGTGGTGAGTGCCTTCGTGGCACCGGTTAATCGTTCGACAAGTGAGCCCGTCTCCGGTGATGCTCCCGACGACCGCGAACCAGTACCTGGAGGCGTCAGTTGCATCTCACCATCCATCACGTCACCTTCGACTGCACCGGCGACCCGTACGACCTCGGCCTCTTCTGGAGCGAGCTCCTCGGCCGGCCGCTGGCCGACGACGACAAGCCCGGTGACCCGGAGGCGCTGATCGCGGATCCGGCAGGTGGCCCGAGGCTGCTGTTCGTCCGGGTGCCCGAGGGCAAGACGGCGAAGAACCGGCTCCACTTCGACCTGAAGCCGCACGGCCGCACCCGTGCCGAGGAGGTCGAGCGGGCGCTCGCGCTGGGCGCCCGGGTGATCGCGGACCACACCCGCCCCGACGGCGGCGGCTGGGTCCTCATGGCCGACCCCGAGGGCAACGAATTCTGTGTGGAGCGGGGGGAGTTGGGCTGACCTACGCCCTTGGTGCGGGCAGCCCGTCAGGTTGAGCTGTTCCCCGCCTCGCCGTAGCGGCGGAACGCGGAGGTCTCCACCGTCCAGGCGCCGAACGGCACCCTGTCGCCGAAGATGTATGGATCCTTGCGGGAGTATCGGCTCCTGCACGGGTCGGAATGCACCTCGATGGTGCCCGTGCGGGGATCGACGATCATGTAGTGGGCGATCCCCATGGCGGGGTACTCGGTGAGCTTCTCGCCGTAGTCGTTGTCCGGATTGGACGGTGAGACGATCTCGATGACGGCCAGCACCTGGGTTGCGTCGACGGCGAGACCTTCCTCGTCGAGTACAACCTCGGGAATCACGACGGCATCCGGGCGCCGCATGCGACCGAGCTCCGGATGTTCGATCTCGGGACCGTTCGCGCAGATGTAGCCGGGGTGTGAAATGAGGAGTTGCTCGTCGAGTTGCCTACAGATACGACGCACCGTGCCCTCGTGGCGCTTCGACGGGCACATCATGGCCAGTATCGGACCTGACGGGCCGATCTCGACGCGCCATGCTCCCTCAAGCTGCTCAGCGTGAGTCCCGAGTTCCTCCGCGATCGCGCGCATCTTCGCGTACTCCATGTCCCGAGAGTAGCGAGCGGGCGTATGCGGTGCCTCTTGCCCGAGCCATTCCTCGGGCCGTTTCACGCTTCCTCCGTCGGCACCACGCTGAACCACACCGCCTTGCCGTACGGGTACTCCCGTACGCCCCACTCGTCCGCACACGTCTCGACGATCCTGAGCCCGCGCCCGGACTCGGCATCGTTGCCGTACTGGACCTCGACGGGGGCGGGGCTTCCGGGGCCGTGGTCCCAGACCGAGACGATGAGCACCTCCGCGGTGCGCTCGACGCTCACGTAGGCGTCGGCAGGTGAGTGGCGGTACGCGTTGGCGACCAACTCCGAGGCGAGGAGTTCGACGGTGTCGGCTACGCACCCGAGGCGGGTCGCGCGCAGCAGCGCGCGGAGGCCGGCTCTGACGACGGAGGCGGCACGCGGGTCATGGGGGATGAGGAAACCGTACGACCAGTGAGTTTCCGGGAGTTCAGGGGTGCCGGGAGAATCGGGCGTGCGCATGTGGCAGCCTCCAGAGTGAGGTCATGCTGTGACTGGCTCCTCACTCACCGTAGGTGAAATGGTGTGAGATATTCAACCTAGCTGGACGGAATGGTGGTTGATGGATGAGTGGGATGGGGGAACGTGGGGCTAAGGGTTGATCCGACATACCGGCAGAGGCGTTTCGGCCTGGAATTGCGCAGGTTGCGCGAGCGGGCAGGGTTGTCTTCGACTGAGGCTGCGGCCCTGCTTGGTATGAGGCAGCCTCAGCTCAGTAGTGTCGAGGTGGGGAAGACTGGGCTCGCTTCAGAGCGCGTCCAGCGACTTGCGCAAGCTGAAGGTGTGAGTTCTCAAACTTGCGTTCAGGCATTGATCGATCTTGGGCAAAGGTCAGGCAAGGGATGGTGGAGTGAGTACCGGAAGGTGCTGAGTTCAGCGCACCTGGACCTGGCGGAGTTGGAGGACGGTGCCCGTTCCATGGTCACCTACGAGCCGATGTTCGTCCCTGGCATCCTGCAGACGCGCGACTACGCCGAAGCGATCCACCGGGGCGGATACCGGCCGATGACCGAAGAAGGGCAGGCGGCTGCCGTCCGCTTCCGGGTGCGACGTGGCGCCTTGCTGACGGGGGAGCGTCCGCCGAGTCTTCACGCTGTGATCCATGAGGCCGCGCTCAGCGTGTCGCTGGGGGAGCCCAAAGTGATGCGTGATCAGTTGCTTCACCTGATCGAGCTGGCCCGGTTGCCGCATGTGACCATTCAGGTCCTGCCGTCCGACGGCCCCATCCCGTTCGGTACGGGATTCGTGCTACTCACTCCTCAGGTGCGGGAGTTGGGGACTGTCGTGGTCTCCCACATCGAGAAGTCGCTGTACCTCGACGACGAGGAGGCGCTGTCCAGGTACAGGGACTGGTTCGCTACGTTGGCCGGATCGGCGCTGCCCGCCGTCGACCCGGATGCGTCGCCGGAAACCTGTGCGGCCAAGGGGTCGCTCGGCCTCCTGCAGCGGATCCTCTATCCGCTCCTGTAGAAAGGGCTCGCATGTTTGACTTCAGTTGGCAGAAGTCCAGCTTCAGCGAAGGTGGCGCCGCGAACTGTGTCGAAATCGCCGCCAATCCCGCTGGGCGCCCCCACCTTCGCGAAAGCGACACTCCCGCGACCGTCATAGCCGCGACGCCCGAGGCGCTGCACGCCCTGCTCGGTGGGATCAAGGACGAGACCTTCGGCCGGGTAACGGGGCCGACAGACTGAAAGTCCGGCCCGTGCGGTGCGCGGGCCGAGGGCCTGGATCGCGCCTCGACGGCGGGCCCGGCAGGGGCTCTCGGTCGGCGGGCCGTCGGCAAGCGGGAGGCCAGTGCCACCATCGTGCACGCACAAAACCCCGGGTGGCGGATGGTCCGAGTGGGACTCCGCGGACCCTTCGCGGGTGTCGCCCACCGTGCCGCGATGCCGCGTCGGAGACAGTGCGGCCGTGCATTCGGATGGAGACCATCCCCCAGACGGCTCGCGTGATGTGCGCCATGTGTGTAATCGGTCGATATTGGCCGGTAACGGAACAGCGCCGCCGTGCTGTGGCACAGCGCGCACTCGCGCACGTACGAGGAGGCACTCCATGCGTGGAGCCACGCACGCCCGATGGATCGCCGGCGCGGCGGCGCTGGCTCTCGCCGCGACCGCCTGCGGGGGCGGGGACGACAACAGCGGCAGTGGTGGCAGCGGTGACAGTGGCGCGGTGCTCAGCTCCTCGTGGGGGGACCCGCAGAACCCGCTGGAGCCGGCCAACACCAACGAGGTGCAGGGCGGCAAGGTGCTCGACATGATCTTCCGCGGGCTGAAGCGGTACGACCCCAAGACCGGTGAGGCGAAGGACATGCTCGCCGAGGAGATCGAGACGACCGACTCGCAGAACTTCACCATCACCGTCAAGGACGGCTGGACCTTCAGCAACGGCGAGAAGGTCACCGCCAAGTCCTTCGTCGACGCCTGGAACTACGGGGCGAGTCTGAAGAACAACCAGAAGAACGCGTACTTCTTCGAGTACATCGAGGGCTACGACAAGACGCACCCCGACGACGGCAGCGAGCAGACCGCCGACACCCTCTCCGGGCTGAAGGTCGTCGACGACAAGACCTTCACGGTCAAGCTCACCCAGAAGTTCTCGACCTTCCCCGACACCCTCGGCTACAACGCCTTCGCCCCGCTGCCCCAGTCGTTCTTCACCGACCACGACGCCTGGCTGAGCAAGCCCGTCGGCAACGGCCCGTACGCCGTGGACTCGTACACCAAGGGCTCCCAGCTGTCGGTCCGGAAGTGGGACGACTACCCCGGTGAGGACAAGGCGCAGAACGGCGGCGTGGACCTGAAGGTCTACACCGACAACAACACCGCCTACACCGACCTGATGGCGGGCAACCTCGACCTCGTCGACGACGTCCCCGCCGCCCAGCTGAAGAACGTCGAGGCCGACCTCGGCGACCGGTACATCAACACCCCGGCCGGCATCATCCAGACCCTCGCCTTCCCGTTCTACGACGAGACCTGGGGCAAGGACGGCATGGACAAGGTCCGCGAGGGCCTGTCCCGGGCCATCGACCGAGACCAGATCACCGACACCATCTTCCAGAAGACCCGCACCCCCGCCACCGACTGGACCTCACCCGTCCTCGGCGAGGAGGGCGGCTACAAGGCGGGCCTGTGCGGTGACGCCTGCGAGTACGACGCGGCCGCGGCCAAGAAACTGATCCAGGAGGGCGGCGGCCTCCCCGGCGGCCAGGTCAAGATCACGTACAACTCGGACACCGGCTCCCACAAGCAGTGGGTCGACGCCGTCTGCAACTCCATCAACAACGCCCTCGACAACGACAAGGCGTGCGTCGGCAACCCGGTCGGCACCTTCGCCGACTACCGCAACCAGATCACCCAGCGGAAAATGAGCGGCCCGTTCCGCGCCGGCTGGCAGATGGACTACCCGCTCATCCAGAACTTCCTGCAGCCGCTGTACTACACCAACGCCTCCTCCAACGACGGCAAGTGGTCCAACGCCGATTTCGACAAGCTCGTCGACGAGGCCAACGCCGAGGCGGACACGGCGAAGGCCGTGGAGAAGTTCCAGCAGGCCGAGGAGGTCGTCCGGGACAACATGGCCGCCATCCCGCTCTGGTACCAGAACGGCAGCGCGGGCTACTCCGAGCGGCTCTCCGACGTGTCCCTGAACCCGTTCAGCGTGCCGGTGTACGACCAGATCAAGGTCAGCTGACCTCCCGTGGGACGGTACGTCGTCCGGCGCCTGCTGCAGATGATCCCGGTCTTCGTGGGCGCCACACTCCTGATCTTCCTGATGGTGAACGTGATGGGCGACCCCATCGCGGGCCTCTGCGGCGACCGGGAGTGCGATCCGGCGACGGCCGCCCAGCTGCGTCGCGAGTTCGGCCTCGACAAGCCCGTCTGGCAGCAATACCTGACCTACATGGGCAACGTCTTCACCGGCGACTTCGGCACCGCGTTCAACGGGCAGGAGGTCACCGAGCTGATGGCCTCCGCCTTCCCGGTCACCATCCGGCTGACGATCGTGGCGATCCTCTTCGAGATCGTCATCGGCATCACCCTCGGCGTCGTCACCGGCCTGCGGCGCGGGCGCCCCGTCGACACCGGGGCACTGGTGGTCACCCTGGTCGTCATCTCCGTACCCACCTTCGTCACCGGTCTGCTGCTCCAGCTGCTGCTCGGCGTGGAGTGGGGCTGGATCCGCCCGTCGGTCTCCTCCGACGCCCCCTTCGACGAACTGATCGTGCCGGGGCTCGTCCTCGCCTCCGTCTCCCTCGCGTACGTCACCCGCCTGACCCGGACGTCCATCGCGGAGAACTCCCGCGCCGACTACGTCCGCACCGCCGTCGCCAAGGGACTGCCCCGGCACCGCGTGATCCGCAAACACCTGCTGCGGAACTCCCTGATCCCCGTGGTCACCTTCATCGGCACCGACATCGGCGCCCTCATGGGCGGCGCGATCGTCACCGAGCGGATCTTCAACATCCACGGCGTCGGCTACCAGCTCTACCAGGGCATCCTCCGCCAGAACACCCAGACCGTCGTCGGCTTCGTGACGGTCCTCGTCCTGGTGTTCCTGATCGCCAACCTGCTCGTCGACCTCCTCTACGCCGTACTCGACCCGAGGATCCGCTATGCCTGAGCCGCAGCCTCCCGAGCCGCATGTCTCGGGCGGCGGGCGCGCCGCCGAGGACGGGGTGATCGCCGCGACGGGGCTGGACGGCACCATGGATCTGGCCGCCACCGAGGGGGAGACCCTGGAGAAGCGACTGGGCGACGACCCGGCGGGCGGCGGCCCGTCCGACAAGGCCCGCAGTCTCTGGTCCGACGCCTGGCGGGACCTGCGCCGCAACCCCGTCTTCATCATCTCGGCGCTGGTGATCCTCTTCCTGGTCGTCATCTCCCTCTGGCCGTCGCTCATCGCCTCCGGCAACCCGCTCAAGTGCGACCTGTCCAAAGCCCAGCAGGGCTCCGAGCCGGGCCACCCCTTCGGGTACGACGGGCAGGGCTGCGACGTGTACACCCGTACCGTCTACGGGGCGAGGATCTCCATCGCCGTCGGCGTCTGCGCCACGCTCGGGGTCGCGCTCCTCGGATCGGTGCTCGGCGGGCTCGCCGGATTCTTCGGCGGTTTCCCGGACTCGATCCTGTCCCGGATCACCGACGTATTCTTCGCGATCCCGGTGGTCCTCGGCGGCCTGGTGCTGCTGTCCGTGGTCACCAGCAACTCCATCTGGCCGGTGATCGGCTTCATGGTGCTGCTCGGCTGGCCGCAGATCTCCCGCATCGCCCGAGGAGCGGTCATCACCGCCAAACAGAACGACTACGTCCAGGCCGCCCGCGCCCTCGGCGCCTCCAACTCCCGCATGCTGCTACGGCACATCACCCCGAACGCCGTCGCCCCGGTCATCGTCGTGGCCACCATCGCCCTCGGCACGTTCATCGCGCTGGAGGCGACCCTGTCGTACCTGGGCGTCGGCCTGAAACCGCCCAGCGTCTCCTGGGGCATCGACATCTCGGCCGCGTCCCCGTACATCCGCAACGCTCCGCACGCGCTGTTGTGGCCCTCCGGCGCCCTCGCGGTCACCGTCCTCGCGTTCATCATGCTCGGCGACGCGGTGCGCGACGCCCTTGATCCGAAGCTGAGGTGAGCCGCCGCCATGCTGCTCGAAGTGCGTGATCTGCACGTGGAGTTCCGGACCCGGGACGGGGTCGCCAAGGCCGTCAACGGCGTGGACTACGGCGTGGACGAGGGGCAGACGCTGGCCGTGCTCGGGGAGTCCGGGTCCGGGAAGTCGGTCACCGCGCAGGCGATCATGGGCATCCTCGACATGCCGCCCGGGCGGATCACCGGCGGCGAGATCCTCTTCAAGGGCCAGGACCTGCTGAAGCTCAAGGAGGAGGAGCGCCGGAAGATCCGCGGGGCCGAGATGGCGATGATCTTCCAGGACGCCCTTTCGTCCCTCAACCCCGTGCTGAGCGTCGGCGACCAGCTCGGCGAGATGTTCGTCGTGCACCGGGGCATGTCGAGGAAGGACGCCCGTACCAGGGCCGTCGAGCTGATGGACCGGGTCCGCATCCCGGCCGCCAAGGAGCGCGTACGGGACTATCCGCACCAGTTCTCGGGCGGTATGCGCCAGCGCATCATGATCGCCATGGCGCTGGCCCTCGAACCCGCGCTGATCATCGCCGACGAACCGACGACCGCGCTGGACGTCACCGTCCAGGCCCAGGTCATGGACCTCCTCGCCGAGCTGCAGCGCGAGCTGAGCATGGGCCTCATCCTCATCACCCACGATCTCGGGGTGGTCGCCGACGTCGCCGACCGCATCGCCGTGATGTACGCGGGCCGGATCGTGGAGTCCGCCCCGGTCCACGACATCTACAAGGCCCCGGCCCACCCGTACACCCGGGGCCTCCTCGACTCGATCCCGCGGCTGGACCAGAAGGGCCAGGAGCTGTACGCGATCAAGGGCCTGCCGCCCAACCTCATGAACATCCCGCCCGGCTGCGCCTTCAACCCCCGCTGCCCGATGGCTCGCGACCTGTGCCGGACCGACGTACCCCCGCTGTACGACGTGGAGCCGTCGGACGGGATCCGGATGAGTGCCTGCCACTTCTGGAGGGAGTGCCTCGATGACCACGACGGCCACACCGGCTGAGCCGATCCTGGAGGTCAGCGGCCTGGTCAAGCACTACCCGCTCACCGAGGGCATCCTCTTCAAGAAGCAGGTGGGCGCGGTGAAGGCGGTCGACGGCGTCGACTTCGCCCTCGGCGGGGGCGAGACCCTCGGCATCGTCGGCGAGTCCGGCTGCGGCAAGTCCACGGTCGCCAAGATGCTGGTCCACCTGGAACGGCCGACCGCCGGGTCGATCCGCTACAAGGGCGAGGACATCACCAAGCTCTCCGGCAAGGCCCTCAGGGCCGTCCGTCGCAACATCCAGATGGTCTTCCAGGACCCGTACACCTCCCTCAACCCCCGCATGACCGTGGGCGACATCGTCGGGGAGCCGTACGACATCCACCCCGAGGTCGCACCCAAGGGCGACCGCCGGCGCCGGGTGCAGGAGCTCCTCGACGTGGTCGGCCTCAACCCCGAGTACATCAACCGCTACCCGCACCAGTTCTCCGGCGGCCAGCGCCAACGCATCGGCATCGCCCGCGGGTTGGCGCTCCGCCCCGAGATCATCGTCGCCGACGAACCCGTCTCCGCCCTCGACGTCTCCGTCCAGGCCCAGGTCATCAACCTGCTGGACCGGCTCCAGGGCGAGTTCGGACTGTCGTACGTCTTCATCGCGCACGACCTGTCGATCGTCCGGCACATCTCCGACCGGGTCGGCGTGATGTACCTCGGGCGGATCGTGGAGATCGGCCGCGACGCCGAGATCTACGACCACCCGACGCATCCCTACACCCAGGCGCTGCTGTCCGCCGTGCCCGTCCCGGACCCCGAGGCCCGCGAGCACCGGGAGCGGATCATCCTCTTCGGCGACGTGCCCTCCCCGACGAACATCCCGTCCGGGTGCCGCTTCCGCACGCGCTGCTGGAAGGCCCGGGAGAGGTGCGCGCTGGAGGTGCCGCTCCTCGCGGTCCCGGCGGAGTTCCGGCTCACGACCGGTCCGGCGGCCCATGACTCGGCCTGTCATTTCGCGGAGGAGAAGAGGGTGGTGCCGCCGGAGGAGCCGAGTCACGAACCGACCGACGAACCGACCGACGAACCGACCGACGAACCGACCGGCGAACCTGCGGACGATCATGTGAATGGCGTCGAATAGCCATACAAATAGGTATCAACCGCGTTAACACGCAGGCAACTTGGCTGACGTCGTTCCGATATACGGACGCGCGAGTCTAAAACGCGTACGGCCGTGCGGGTGCCGTAAACGGGCCGGGGCTCGCCATGTAGCCCCGGCCCGTTGCCGTGCCCGCTCGTCACTACGCCGGCCCGAGCGAACGCTTCAGGAAGTCCACCTGGAGCAGCAGCAGGTTCTCCGCGACCTGTTCCTGTGGGGTGATGTGGGTGACTCCGGAGAGCGGCAGGACCTCGTGGGGCCGGCCGGCCGCGAGGAGCGCGGAGGACAGGCGCAGGGCGTGGGCGAAGACGACGTTGTCGTCGGCGGTGCCGTGCACGATCATCAGTGGGCGGTGCGGCTCGGCGGGCGCGGACAGCCCCTCGCCCGTGACCAGCGAGCTCTTCGCGTACGCCGCCGGGGCCGTCGTCGGATCGCCCAGGTACCGCTCGGTGTAGTGCGTGTCGTACAGCCGCCAGTCGGTGACCGGGGCGCCCGCGATGCCCGCGTGGAAGACGTCCGGGCGGCGCAGCACCGCGAGGGCCGCGAGCCAGCCGCCGTACGACCAGCCGCGGATCGCCACCCGGGACAGGTCCAGCGGATGCGACTTCGCCAGGTCGTGCAGCGCCTCCACCTGGTCGTCCAGGGAGAGCGTGAAGTCGCCGTCGATCTCCTTCTCCCAGGCGGGGGAGCGGCCGGGGGTGCCGCGCCCGTCGGCGACCACCACCGCGAACCCCTGGTCGGCGAACCACTGCGAGGTGAGGTGCGCGTTGTGGGCGGCGAGCACCCGGGGGCCGTGCGGACCGCCGTAGGGGTCCATGAGAACCGGTAGGGGTGTGACCCCGTCGTAGTCCCTCGGCATAAGCAGGGCGCACGGTACGCGGCGTGCGCCCCCCTGTGTGAACCGCACGCGCGGTGACATACCGGGATCTTCCGCATAGGAAGCCACGGTCGCCACCCTCCCCCAGCCTCCGGCCGGAGGGACCCCCATCTCCCTTCGGCCGCCGTCCCGTAGCACCTGCACCTGGGTGCCCGCCTTCTCCGGGACGGCCGAGACGAGGACGGTCACGCCCCCGGCGCGCACCGCCGAGTGCACGCCGGGCTCCTGCGAGACGCGCTCCACGCCCAGCTCGTTCACGCGGTAGACGTGGATCTCTCCGATCTCCGGCTCGGCCGCCGCCTCACCGGCCGACGCGGAGACCAGCACGTCGGCGTCGGAGACGTCGAGAACCGCGCGGACGTGCAACTGCGGTCCTGTCAGCGGGCGTTCGCCGACGGCCAGCACTCGCGCGCCGCCCTCGTCCGCGACACGCACGAGCTGCCCCGACGGACTCCACGAGGGCACCCCGGGGAAAAGATCAAGCCAATGTGGATCTTCGTCGGCGTGCACCATCCGGGTCGCCCCCGAGTCCGGGTCCACGGCCAGGAACAGCTGGCTGAGCTGGTCCCGCGCCTGCACCAGGATCAGCGGCGCACCCGCCGCTGACCAGTGCACATGCGCCAGATACGGGTAGCGCGCCCGGTCCCACACGACCTCCGTGCGGGTCCCGGAGAGGTCGATCACGAAGAGCCGTACGTCCGCGTTGGCGGTCCCGGCCGCCGGATACGCCACCCGCTGCGGGTCCCTTTCCGGCTGCGCGGGGTCCGAGATCCACCAGCGGCGCACCGGCGTGTCGTCCACACGCGCCACCAGCAGGCGGTCCGACTCAGGTGACCACCAGAAGCCGCGCGAACGGCCCATCTCCTCGGCCGCGATGAACTCCGCCAGACCATGGGTGACGTTCTCCGGCCCCTCCTCGGTGAGCGCCAGATCGTCGCCACCCTCCGCCCCGACGACCCGCAGCGCGCCCCGGGCGACGTACGCGACGTACCGGCCGTCGGGGGAGGGCCGGGGGTCGATCACCGGCCCGGGAACGTCCAGTTCACGTGCCGTGCCGACCCGCAGCTCGGCCACGAAAAGCCGCCCTGACAAGGCGAAAGAGGCCAACTCCACGGCCGCGTCGGTGGCGTAGCCGACGATCCCGGCGCCGCCCTCGCGGAGGCGCTCACGGCGCGCGCGCTCCTCGGCCGACAACTCCTCGGAGGAGCCGGCGAGCAGTGCGCCCGGGTCGGCCGCCACCCGCTCGTCGCCGTCCCGGAGGTCCAGCACCCACAGCTTGTTGGCCCGGTCGGTGCCGGACGAGGACCGGAGGAACACCACGTGGGAACCGTCCGGCGCGACGGAGAACGCCCTTGGCGCGCCGAGCGTGAAACGTTGCGTCCGGGCGTGTCGGCGGGGAAAGGACTCGGGCTGGGTCGTCATCCTCCGACCATATTGGCCATGCGCCCCCTTGTGCGGCCGTGCGCCGATCGATGCGCGCGTATGGATAGTTATGATCACTACCGCTGGGTGGGTATGAACCTGCTGGCCGCTGTATGGATTTACAACTGCGTCACCCACGTCACCGGTTGACGACGGCCCGCCGTCAGCCTTCGACAACTGCTTCGGTCCCCAGGTCCCAGGGAACTTTTGGAGGTGAGCCGCCGTGGCACTCTCGATTTCGGCGGTGGTGCTGCTGGCGATCATCGTCTTCATCCTGATCAAGAAGTCAGGGTTGAAGGCACCACACGCGATCATCTGCATCCTGCTCGGGTTCTATCTCGCCTCCTCGACCATCGCGCCGACGATCAGCGAGCTGACGACCAACATCGCGGGCATGATCGGCAGCATCAAGTTCTGACGCCTCGGCCGCCGGGGTCTGCCAGGCCTGTCCCACCAGGTCCCCGACCCCTGCGGCCCGACCGTTCCTGTGAATGCCCGCGCCCGGCGCGGGCGCGGGCCGGGCGCCTCGTAGGGTGGGCCCCATGACGGATCTGCCCACCCGCCGACTGCTTCTGGTGCACGCGCACCCGGACGACGAGTCGATCAACAACGGCGCGACCATGGCCAAGTACGCGGCCGAGGGAGCGCGGGTGACGCTGGTGACCTGCACCCTCGGCGAGGAGGGCGAGGTCATCCCGCCCCGTCTCGCGCACCTCGCGCCCGACCGTGACGACACGCTGGGCCCGCACCGGGTGGACGAGCTGGCCGAGGCCATGAAGGAACTCGGCGTCACCGACCACCGCTTCCTGGGCGGCCCCGGCCGCTACCGCGACTCCGGGATGATGGGCGTCGAGCAGAACGAGCGCCCCGGCGCCTTCTGGTCCGCCGACGTCGACGAGGCCGCCACCCACCTGGTCCGGGTGATCCGCGAGGTGCGCCCCCAGGTCCTCGTCACCTACGACCCCAACGGCGGCTACGGCCACCCCGACCACATCCAGGCCCACCGCGTCGCCATGCGCGCCGCCGGCCTGACCCCCGACCCGGACTTCCGCCCGGACCTGGGTGAGCCCTGGGAGATCGACAAGGTCTACTGGAACCGGGTGCCGCGCGGCGTGCTCCTGGAGGGCTTCGGCCGGCTCCGCCGCGACCTCGCCGAGCCCGGACGGCTGCCGTTCAAGCAGGCCGCGAGCGTCATCGATGTGCCCGGAGTGGTGGACGACCACATCGTCACGACCGAGATCGACGGCACCGACTTCGCGGCAGCGAAGGCCGCCGCGATGCGCGCGCACGCCACCCAGATCGAGGTTGCCGAGCCGTACTTCGGCCTCTCCAACCAGCTGGCACAGCCCCTCCTGACCACCGAGTACTACGAGTTGGTACGAGGCAGACGCGAAGGAGGGAGCCGGGAGAGCGACTTGTTCGAGGGGATTCCCGGTATTTCTTTCGAGGAACGGCAGAACGGAACGGCCCTGTGATGCGTACGCATGGGTATGACAAACGAGTGGTGCGCTCGCACGACTGCCGAGAGGCGGGTCGGCCATGAAGCAGACGGACCGCCCGACGGGCGGGCAAGGCGGCGCGCTCGCCCAGCCGTTGACGTTTCCCCCGCTGGGGCGCGCCGCCGCCCACCTGGGGCTCTTCGTGCTGGGAGCGGTGGTCGGCGTGGCCGGCGGGCTGCTCCAAGCGGCCATGTTCCCCGGCGGGTTGCTGCTCGCGTTGGTGGGCGCGGCCGGGCTCTTCCTGGGCGGATCCCGGGCGACGGGCGGCCGAGCGGGGGCCGTTGCGCCGGCCGCCGGCTGGATGATCTCCGTCGTCCTGCTGACGTCCACCCGGCCGGAGGGAGACTTCCTGTTCGGCGCGGGAGTCGGCTCGTACCTCTTCCTGCTCGGTGGCATGTCTGTGGCTGTGATGTGCGCCACCCTTGGGCGGGGGCGGCAACCGGCCGGGCCCGACGCCCGACTTGGGAAGTGACGTACCACTTCGCCGCAGTACGCGGGTGCGGGTCCGGTGTGGGTTTCCCACGCGGTCGTGGGATACGCGTCGGAAGTGGCCAGTATGGTGGTGCGCGCCGCCGAGCTGCCCGCTGAGTTGAGGTCGTGACGGGCGGCGGAGCAAACCGGGAGAACCTGCCTTGAGTCGTGAAACTGACACTTCGTCCTCCGGGGCCAATGGGCGCGGCAGCACCGCGTACCCGTCGGGGACACCGCCGTACGGCACGCCCATGGCCACCGAGGCCGGCGCCGACGCGGCCCGTTCGGCTGCCGGCGAGCGACCGGACGGACCCAGGACCGAGACCACGCTGACCACGCGGGTCCGGATCAACATCCCCGGCTCGCGCCCCATCCCGCCGGTCGTCGTCCGCAAGCCGGTCGGCGACGGCGAGGGCGCCGCGGACGACACCGGGTCCGAGTCGGAGACAACCGGCACCACGGCCATGCCCGTGTTCACGGACCCCCCGGCGCCCGCGCCGGAACCGGCCGGGCCGGCCGACGACAAGCCCGCCAGCGACTGGTTCGCGCCGCGCAGGGGCTCGGCCCCGCCCCCGAAGGGCGCGGGCGGCGGCGCAGGCAACGGGGCCGGGTTCTCCACCGGTTCGATCGGCGGCCAGGGCCCCGGCGCGCCGGGCGGTCCCGGCACGGGACCGATCGTCGGCGGCCCCGGCGGCGCACAGCCCGGTGGCCCGCGCCCCGGCGCGAGCGCCGGCCCCAGGCCCGGCGGTACGAACGGCGCCGGGCTCCCCGGTGCCACCGGCGGCCAGCCGGTCGCTCCCGGCCACGGCGGCGGCACCGGCTCCTTCGACGTCTCGGCCGCGCTGGCCGGCACCAAGCCCGAGCGCGACGACCTGCCGTACTTCTCGGACAACGGCGGCCGTCCCGGCGGCCCGAACGGCCGCTCCGGCCCGGCGGGCCCCACCGGCGGCCCCGTCACCGGCGACAGCCCGCTCGGCCCGCCGCCCGGGCAGGGCGGCCCGGGCAGCCCCTTCGGCGGCCCCGGAGCCGACTTCTCCGCGGCCGGTGCCTCCGGCGGCTACGCCCGCCCAGGCGGCGGCCTCAGCGACGACACCGCGGTCCTCACCCCGCAGCGGCCCGCCCCCGAACCGGGCACCCCGGGCTACGGCGGCCCCGGCCCCCTCGTCGACAACCCCTCCGGGCACACCCTGACCAGCGGCATCCCGGTCGTGCCTCCCGGCACCCAGGGCACGCCGTTCGGCGCGGGCGGCCCCGACGGCGCGGTGCAGCACACCCCGCCGAAGCTGCCCGACCCCGCTCCGCAGCACAAGTCCGGGTCCGGGAAGAACGCGAAGGCGGCGAAGCCGGCCAAGAAGAAGAAGGGCCGCGGCAAGCTCGGCCTCCTCGTCGGTGGCGTGGTCTTCCTCGGCGGCGGCGTCTACGGCGCCGGGCTGCTGATGAACCACTCCGACGTCCCCAAGGGCACCACCGTCCTCGGCGTCGACATCGGCGGCGGCACCCGTGACGAGGCCGTCAACAAGCTCGACCAGGCCTTCGGCGAGCGCACGGACGAGGCGCTGAAGCTCACGGTCGACGGCGAGACCGTCTCCCTCAAGCCCGACCAGGCCGGACTGCAGTTCGACAAGCAGGCCACGGTCAGCGCCGCCGCCGTCAGCGACTACAACCCCGTCTCGGTGATCGGCGCGCTCTTCGGCCAGCAGCGCGTCGTCGCGCCCGTCATGCCCGTCGACGAGGAGAAGCTGGCGGCGGCCCTGCAGCGCGCCGCGGGCAGCTCCGGCTCGGCGAGCGACGGCACCGTCAAGTACGAGGCCGGCCGGGCCGTCGCCGTCTACGGCAAGGCGGGCAAGGGCATCGCCGTCGACGAGTCCACCGACGCCGTCGAGGAGGCCTACCGCTCCCAGGTCGAGACCGGCAAGGCGGCCGCCGTGCAGCTGCCGACCACGACCAAGGAGCCGTCGGTCGACAAGGCCGAGGTCGACCGGTTCATGAAGGAGTTCGCGGAGCCGGCGATGTCCGCCAACGTCGTCGTGCAAACGGACCCCGCGGGCAGCGACCCGCTCCCGATGAGCCCGGAGAACTCCCTGTGGAAGTTCCTGACCGTCAAGACCGTCGACGGCAAACTCGTCGACTCCTACGACGAGAAGGCCCTCAAGGACCTCTACGGCAGCACCTTCGACGGCGTCCTCATCACCCGGGCCAACGGTAAGAAGACCCCGGTCACCGTCGAGGACGTCTACGGCGCCCTCCGCCTGGCCCTGAAGAGCAAGACGGACCGCACGGCGGTCATCGAGACGGACCCGAGCTAGCCGGTCCGAGCACAGCGCGGAGGGGGCACCCGGCACACGCCGGG
>NZ_JBHVDX010000209.1:0-18326 GCF_042802555.1 Streptomyces sp. NPDC057474
CCTGATGACCCGCTCCAAGCGCGGCGGCACGCCTTCGCGTGCCGCCAAGCGCCATACCCGCTCACCACGTTCATCGAAGAGCCCCGAGGGCGGCACGCCCGAAAACACGGCCGGCGGCACGGCCGGCGGCACGGCGAACGGCTCCCCGAAGCGATCGCGGAAGAGCCGGCAGAAGCGTTCAGGGCGGCGGGTGCCGCTGCGCCATCTGCTGCCCTGCGTGCTGCTTCTCGCCCTGATGGCCATGCTGATGCTGCGCGGATACGTGCACAGCGAGATCCTCGCGGACCACCGGGTCGGGCCGCCCGTGTCGAACGACCGGGTGCCGAAGAAGATACTGAAGGGCGGGCCCGTGATCGACACCCGCTCGGGCCGCCAGATCAGCCTCGAAGTCCCCGACTACGAGTTGGTCCTGACGTTCGACGACGGGCCGGACCCCAAGTGGACCCCCAAGGTCCTCGACATGCTGAAGAAGCACGAGGCCAAGGCCGTCTTCTTCATCACCGGCACCATGGCCTCCCGCTACCCGGACCTGGTCCGGCGCATGGTCGACGAGGGCCACGAGATCGGCCTGCACTCCTTCAACCACCCGGATCTCTCGCTCCAGACCAAGGACCGCATCGACTGGGAGCTGTCCCAGAACCAGCTCGCGCTCGCCGGCGCCGCCGGCATCCGCACCTCGTTGTTCCGGCCGCCGTACTCCTCATTCTCGGAGCGCATGGACAACCGGACGTGGCCGGTGACGCAGTACATCGGCAGCCGCGGCTACATCACCGTCGTCAGCGACACGGACAGCCAGGACTGGAAACGGCCGGGCGTCGACGTGATCATCCGCCGGTCCACGCCCGAGCGCGGCGAGGGCGCGGTCGTGCTGATGCACGACTCCGGCGGCGACCGCTCGCAGACCGTCGCCGCGCTGGACCGGTACATCGCCCAACTCCAGGTCAAGGGCTACAAGTTCGACACCCTGACCGGCGCCCTGAATGCTCCCAGCGCGCACACCCCGGTCAGCGGCCTCGGCCTGGTGAAGGGCAAGGTCTGGGTGACGCTGGTGCAGGTGTCGGAGAAGACGACGAGCGTCCTCGTCGTCGCCCTCGCGGTCGTCGGCGTCCTCGTCCTCGCCCGCTTCGGCCTGATGCTGATCCTGTCGATCGCGCACGCCCGCAAGGTCAGGCGACGCAATTTCCGCTGGGGCCCGGACGGGCCCGTCACCGAACCGGTGTCGGTGCTCGTCCCGGCGTACAACGAGGCCAAGTGCATCGAGATGACGGTCCGTTCGCTGGTGGCGAGCGACCACCCCATCGAGGTGCTGGTCATCGACGACGGCTCCAGCGACGGCACGGCCGGCATCGTCGAGGAGCTGGGCAAGGACCTGCCGGGCGTCCGCGTCGTACGGCAGCTCAACGCGGGCAAGCCGGCCGCCCTCAACCGGGGCATCGCCAACGCCCGGCACGAGATCATCGTCATGATGGACGGCGACACGGTCTTCGAACAGTCCACGGTCCGTGAGCTGGTCCAGCCCTTCGCCGACCCCCGCGTCGGCGCGGTCGCGGGCAACGCCAAGGTGGGCAACCGGGACACCATGATCGGCGCCTGGCAGCACATCGAGTACGTGATGGGCTTCAACCTCGACCGCCGGATGTACGACATCCTGCGCTGCATGCCGACGATCCCCGGCGCGGTCGGGGCGTTCCGGCGCGAGGCCCTCGAACGCGTCGGCGGCATGAGCGAGGACACCCTCGCCGAGGACACCGACATCACCATGGCCATGCATCGCGACGGCTGGCACGTCGTGTACGCCGAGAACGCGCGGGCCTGGACCGAGGCCCCGGAATCCGTCCAGCAGCTGTGGTCGCAGCGCTACCGCTGGTCGTACGGCACCATGCAGGCGATCTGGAAGCACCGGGGCTCGCTCTTCGACCGGGGCGCCTCCGGCCGCTTCGGGCGCGTGGGCCTGCCGCTGGTGTCGCTGTTCATGGTCGTGGCGCCCCTGCTGGCCCCGCTCATCGACGTGTTCCTGCTCTACGGGCTCGTCTTCGGGCCGACGGAGAAGACGATCGGCGCCTGGCTGGGCGTCCTGGCCGTCCAGGTCGTGTGCGCGGCGCTGGCGTTCCGCCTCGACAAGGAGCGCATGACCCACCTGATCTCGCTGCCGCTCCAGCAGATCCTCTACCGCCAGCTCATGTACGTCGTCCTGCTGCAGTCGTGGATCACGGCCCTGACCGGCGGCCGGCTGCGCTGGCAGAAGCTGCGGCGAACCGGGGCCGTGGGGCTGCCGGGCGCACCGCAAGAGGCGTATGTGCCCCAGCAGCAGTCCGGGGAGCGGAGGCCGGTCGGATGAGCACGCTCACGCAGGACTCCACGCCGCAGACCCCGCCCGCCCCGGCCGCTCCCGGCCGGGACCGCTACTTCGACCTCCTCCGGGCCCTCGCCCTCTTCCGGGTGGTCCTCTACCACCTCACCGGCTGGGCCTGGCTGCCGCTCCTCTTCCCTTCCATGGGCGTGATGTTCGCGCTCGCCGGCAACCTCATGGCGCGCTCGCTGAAGCGCCCGGCACTGGGGGTCATCCGGGGCCGGCTCCGCCGACTGCTGCCGCCGGTGTGGCTGCTGGGCGTCGTGGGCGTGACGGGGATGGTGGTCCAGGGCTGGGGGCCGGACGCGGACGGGCACCCCGTCTGGTGGTGGTTCCACCTCACGTTCTGGATCCTCCCGATCAGCGACCCGCCGTACGCCGAGGGCCTGCCCGGAGTGCACGGCCTCATCGGCGCGGACTGGGCCGTGGAACTGGCCGGACCCCTCTGGTACGTCCGCGCCTACCTCTGGTACGTCGTCCTGTCCCCGCTGCTGCTCCGCGCGTTGCGGGCGGTGCCGGTGGTGACGGTTTTCGCGCCGATCGCGCTGGCCGGGGTGTTCGAGCTGGGTCTGCTGGAGCTGCCGGGCGAGCGGTTCTCCTCGGGGATGACGGACTTCAGCACCTTCGGCGCCTGCTGGATCCTCGGCATGGCCCACCAGGAGGGCATGCTCAAGCGCCTCCCGCGGTACATCGTCCCGTCCGTGGCCCCGGCGATCGCCCTGGTCGGCCTCTGGTACGCCCTGAACCACGACTTCGGCGACGGCAACGACCTGGACAGCATGCCGTTCGCCCAGGCCCTCTGGTCCGTCGCCACGGTGGCGCTGCTGCTGCACATCAGCCCGTCGTGGCAGGAGTGGCCGGACCGGCTGCGCCGCTGGGACGGAGTGATCGGTCTCCTCAACTCCCGTGCGGTGACGATCTATCTCTGGCACAACACCTGCATCCTGATCGCCGCGACCCAGTGGGACCGGCTGTGGAGCGTGGCGTTCCTCGAACAGAACGTCCCGTGGCTCCTGGAGAGCGTCTGGCCCGTGCTGGTCGTGACCTGGCTGCTCATCGCCTGCTGCGTCGTCACCTTCGGCTGGGCGGAGGATCTGGCGGCGCGCCGGAAGCCGAGATTGTGGCCGAGAAGTGCGGATCGTGGGAGGGCCCCGAGCAGGCACTGACGCGGATGGTCCGTTGCGTGCGCTCGGTCATGTATTGACCCGGTAACCAACCGGGATACGCACTTGCGTACGGCTGAGCGGGTGGTGGATGTTGGGCTCGCTTGAGGCAGGTGTTCTCGCACGTATTGCCTCGCCGAAGCGACTCGAGGAGTGACACCCGCCGATGACTCAGCCTCCCGGCCAGCCGCCGTACGACGGTTACGGTGCCCAGCCGCCGCAGCAGCCGTACCCGGGGCCGTACACGCCCCCGCCGGTGCCCGGGCAGCCGTCGGCCCCGGGCCAGGTCCCCGGCCAGCCGCCGAACCCGTACGCCACGGCTCCGCAGCAGCCGTACGCGACGGCTCCGCAGCAGCCGTACGGGGGCGGCGGGCAGCCGCCGTACGGGGCGCCGGGTATGCCGGGGGCACCGGGGGCACCCAACTACGGCCCCCAGTACGGGGGTTACCCGCCGCCACCCCCGCCCTCCGGCGGTAGCGGCGGCAAAGTCGCGCTGATCATCGTGGCCGCCGTGGCGGCGCTCGCGGTGATCGGCGGCGGCGTCTTCCTCCTCACCGGCAACGGGGACGACACCGACACGGCCAAGCCCCGGCAGAGCGTGTCGGCGCAGGCGAGCGAGTCCGAGAGCCCGTCCGAGGAAGCCACGGACGAGGCCACGGAGGAGGCCACGGACACGCCCGACGGCGGTCTGGACGACGGTGGTTCGTCCACCGCGCCGGCCAAGGGCGTCGAAGGTCAGTGGCAGGACGACGAGGCCCGCACCCTGACGATCGGCGCCGCGCAGACCGCCGGGGAGAGCAAGGGCCAGCACCCGCTGTCCTACATCGACATGGTCGGCGGCAAGGGCATCATGACCGGCGTCGGCAAGTACCGCGACGACAACAACTTCCGCATGGCCCTCACCCCCATGGCCTCGGCGGACGTCAGCGACGACGACATCACCTTCGCCACGGTCCGCCGGTCCGGCGACGACGTGGTCATCACCTGGGAGGCGGGCGGTACGGACACGCTCAGCTATGTGGGCGAGTCGTCGAGCTGACCCCGGCTGATTCGCCTCTCCGCTCCCTTGAGGGTCTGTATGAGGGAGCGGAGGGGGGGTGGGGTGGTGGTGAGGATGGTGGCGGGGGTGTCGCTTTCGCGGAGGAGGATGTCTCCGGTGGGGGCGGTGGCGACGTAGACGCAGTTGGAGGCGTCGCCACTGTAGGTGGACTTCTGCCAGTGGATGGTGGACATGCCGGGGCCTCTCAGAGGTCGTGCGCGACGCGGTGGATGAAGTCGCGCGATGCTTCGGGGCTCAAGGCGTTCGCCTCCATGTGGTCCACCACTGCTCGGTACTTGCTCAACTGGGCCTCGCCGTCGAGGAACTCGCAGCCGTGATGGGTGTCCAGCTGCACGCTGTCGAGTTGGCGCACGGCTCCCGCCACGTAGTCGATGCCCTGGCCGGTGCCGTGGAAGCTTTCCCTGCCGAAGGGGACGACTCGGACGGTGACATGGGCGAGTTCGCTCGTGTCGATGATGTGCCGGAGCTGTTTGACGGCGACGTCTCGGCCGCCGAATCCCATTCTCAGCGCTGCTTCGTGGATCGTCGCCGTGTACGGAGTGGGTTCCGCCCGGTGGAGGATGCCCTGCCGCTTGATGCGATGGGTGAGCCGGTGCTCGATCTCGTACTGCTGCAGGGGAGGGAACACGCCACGGAAGAGGGCGCGGGCATGGTCCGTGGTCTGTAGCAGGGCGGGGACGTGAATGACCAGGGCCACGCGCAACTCGGTGGCGTAGTGCTCCAGTTCCGCGAGGTCGATCAGGCCGACGGGGAGGTGCTCCCGGTACTCATCCCACCAGCCGCGCGTACGGCCTCCGGTCATCGCGGCCAGGGCGTCTACAAGGGCCGGATCGGCACAGCTGTAGGTACGGGCGAACGTGCGCACACGATCGGCGCTGACGGCGTATCGGCCTGACTCGATGCTGCTGATCTGCGCCTGCTTGACGCCGAGCAGCCCTGCGGCGGCGCTGGACGTCAGCCCTGCGTGCTCCCTCAGTTTGCGCAGTTCGGCACCCAGGCGCTGCTGGCGCAGGGTGGGGGTACTGGGCGGCACTGGGCCTCTCTCGTCTATGCCGTGCCTCTGTGGTCACCCACAGGAGGTAATTGTGAACTCTAGCGCTAGATCGATGTTAATTTTCACATCGCCTCCGCTACGGTGAATCTGTACGGCTCAACTGGCCCGGCCCGTAAGCCGGAAGCGCACCTACTCGGGCACTGCCACCGCACGACGCCGCCGTTGAGCAAGTCCAAGTTCCCTTCCTCCCCGGAGACGTTCATGGTCACCGTATCCCCGCTCGACTCCCGTTCGCCCGAATGCTGGAAGTACGCCCTCCGTCTGCCCTGTGACCCCCGCGCCGCCCGTATCGCCCGCGTGACCGTGCGGGCCATCCTGTCGAGCCACGGCCTCCACGAGATCGTCGACGTCACCGAACTGCTGACCTCGGAGCTGGTCACCAACGTGTACCAGCACACGAAGGGCCCCTCCTCCGTACGCCTGGTCGCCCTCGGTGGCGGGCGGCTGCGTGTCTTCGTCTGGGACGACAGCGCGTACGTCCCGCCTCCGTTCGGCGACCCCGACGCCGTACCGGTCCCACCCCCGCCCTCGACGGACATCGACCACGGCCGAGGCCTCTTCCTCATCCGGCAGTGCGCCGACCGATGGGGGTGCTGGCCGGTGGAGGGCGGGAGCCTCGGGACGGGTGGAGGGAAGCTGATGTGGTTCGAGCTGGGCGGCGCAGAGGTGGAGTCTCGATGCGTAGCTGTCTGATTACGGATCGCGTCGCAATCGTCGTAGGAGTGACCGTCGGCCAGGGCGGCGCATCTCCTCCGCGGGGCGTCCGGTCAGGGAGCCGTCCCTATACTCAAGCCATGGACCAGGACCTGGAGCGAGCCGCACTCGTCGCACTGTTGCGGCGCGGCGGCCGCCCCTGGCCCGAGCTGACCGACCAGATCGAGACCGTCGGAAGCGCCAGCGAGGTCCTGGAGAGCGCGCTCGACGCCTCGGGCCAGGGCGCTCTGTTCGACACTGGGCCCGTCGTGGATCTGGAAGCCGTCGCTGCGGAGATCGCCGCGTGGGAGCGCGAGGGCATGCGCCTGGTAACGATCCTCGACGAGGACTATCCGCTCTACCTGCGGCTGGTCCATCAGCGGCCACCTTTCCTGTTCCTGCGCGGCACCGCTGTCGAGGACGACCTACGGGTCGCCGTCGTCGGCACTCGCACCCCCACGCCGGAGGGAATCGCCCACGCTCGCGCCATCTCCGGGGGACTTGCCGAACGCGGAGTCACGGTGGTCAGTGGCCTGGCCGCCGGAATCGACACGGCAGCACACGGCACCGCGCTCGCAGTCGGCGGCCGGACGGTCGCGGTTGTCGGCACCGGCCTGCACCGCGCCTACCCGGCGCAGAACGCCCGCCTGCAGCAGGAGATCGCGGAGCGAGGACTGGTGCTCTCCCAGTTCTGGCCGGACACGCCGCCCTCGAAGGCGTCGTTCCCCATGCGCAACGCTGTGATGAGCGGCTACAGCCTGGCCACGGTAGTGGTCGAGGCGGCGTACCGCAGCGGGGCTCGCATGCAGGCCCGCCTCGCCCTGGAACACGGCCGCCGGGTCTTCCTCATGCGCTCTCTCATGACTCACGAATGGGCGAGGGAGTACGCGAGTCGACCGAACACGACCGTCATCGACGGCCCGGCCGACGTCTTCGACCACCTCGACTCCCTCGTCCCCGCCACGGGCGAGCTGACCTGGGCGTAAGAGGCGGATCCGGGTGGCAACCGTTGAGGGGCTGTCCGCCCGCTACGCCAACTTCCTGGTTCACCCTTTACTGCCGGACACGGGCGTGTGTCAGGTATGCCGAGGTCCTGCGAAACCCGGCTATCCCACCTGCTGGCAGTGTGGCAAGGCCAGAAAGATCCTCGGTGTGGGGGTCGCCGACGCCGTGGTCCCGGTGAGCCTGGCCCTCAAGAACGAGCAGTACGCCAATGAGCTGTGGCGCTACAAGAACACCACAGGGCCCCAGCGGCAGTACTTCCAGATGGGCCTTGCGGCCGTCCTGTGGCGTTTCCTCGCCCTGCACGAAGTCTGCGTCGCGGCCCACTGCGCGGTCCCCGGCTTCGGCGTGGTCACCACCGTTCCCAGCACCAGCGGGCGCGAAGGTCATCCCCTGCGCACCATGGTGGCCGACGTCGTCGGCGTCACCCGCGACCGCTACCGAGACCTGCTCACACCGACGCCGAACGCGACCGCCCTCGGCCGTACCGCTTCCCCCGCGCGCTACACCTCATCGGCGCTCTGGGGTGAGAACGTCCTGCTCATCGACGACACCTGGGCCACCGGCCACCATGTCCAGTCCGCAGCGGCAGCTTTAAAGTCCTCCGGTGCAGGCAGTGTGGCCGTCGTCGTTCTCGGGCGCCATCTCAACACCACCTTCGGCGACACCGCCACGCATGTCGAGCAGGCGCGTCTGCGCCGCTTCTCCTGGGACGTCTGCACGCTCCGGCCCTGGCAACACGGCTGAACACTCCCCCGGTCTCGTCTCGGACCAGGACAACGCGGGCGTGTGGGGGTGGGCCGAAGACTGCGGTCCACCCCCACCGCTGTGCCCCTACTTCCCGGTCGTCGCCGACCACACCGTCACGGCCAGGGCCGAGCAGGACGTCACCGCGGCGAGTGACGGGAGGGGCCAGCGGGAGCGTTCCAGGGCGTCCAGGCGGTCCTCGTGCTCGGAGAGGGTCTTGTCGGTCTGGTCGGCGCGTTGGAGGAGGAGGGCGAGGTCGCCCCGGGTGGTCGCGAAGCCGACGTCCACGGCGCGCCGCAGCCGCTCCAACTCCAGGGCCACGGAGGCCCGTTCGTCACTGCTCACCATCGGCGCCCCCTTCGGTCCCGGCCTTGAGCCACGGTGGAAGCAGTCGTTCCACCGACGGCACGGACATCAGTCGGCTGAACGCCGTGGCCGCGACCACCAGCGTGGCGTAGCCGGGGAGATCGGCCACTCCAGGGGTGCCGGCGAGCAGCGGGACGGCGGCCGCCACCGCCAACAGCGCCTGCAACGCCGTACGTACCGCTCTGCGGTTCGAGTCGGTCATCGTTGTCCTCAACCTCCGTTCAGGTGCGGGGGACGCGCAGTTTGTCCCAGCTGGCGCGGCCGGGGATGCCGTCCGCGTCGGTGCCGGAGTAGCCGAGCTTGTGCTGCCAGGCGGCGTACGAGCGGCGGTCGGCGGCGGTCCAGGACGGGCCGGGGCCCACCTCGTAGCGACCGCATCCCTCGGCCACGAGCCGCCTGCCCATGGCGGTGACGACCGCGCTGCGGCGGCCGGTGGCGAAGAACGCGGCGCCCGGGAAGGGTTCGTACGAGACCGTCTCCGTGCCTCCGGTCGTCGTTCTGCTCAGGCGCTTCGCGATTTTCGTCCGCATCCCCGCCATCGAGAACGTCGGGTCGATCTTCCGGGTCGTCCACTCCTTGTGGCCGATGACCCGGGACGCGGCCCAGCCGTGCGCCCGGCACACCGCCGCCGCGACCTTCTCCACGGCCGCCAGCTGGGCGTCCGGGTAGGGGTCGCGGCCGTTGCCGAGGTTCTCGATCTCGAAGCCGTAGAAGTGCGCGTTGCCGTCGACCGCGTCCGCGCCCGGGCGGGACGGGATCGTCGTAGCGTTCCGTACGGCGTTGTACGTGGCCGACGCGCCGCGGCCGGCGTGGTTGGTGCGGCCGTAGCCGACCAGGTGGACCGTGCCGTCCTTCGCGATGACCGCGATGCACAGGGGGCCCGGGAGGCCGGTCATGCCGGTTCGGCACAGGGCGATGCTGTCGCGGCCCGCCGTGTGGTGCAGCATCACGCCCTGGGCCGGGCCCCAGGCGCCGACGGTGTCGCGGTTGTGGGTGGACCAGTTGCCGTGCTTCTTGAGCATGACGCCTTCGGCGCGCAGGGCCGCCTCGAAGGCGGCGGCGGAGAGGGGTGTGGCCATGGGCCTGTTTCCTTTCGGGCAGGAGGTCGGGCAGGAGAAAGCCCCGGTGCGCCGCGGGGGAGCGGCGTACCGGGGCTGGGCTCTCGTGGAAGGGGGATCGGGGGAGGGGCTCAGAGAACGGGATCGACCCTGATGAAGCGGTTGTCGTAGCTGGCCGTGTTCGTGCTCGTGGGCACCGCCGACCAGTACGTCGGGGTCGCCGAGTAGGCCGTGCCCGCCGTGCGGCCCGAGACCAGGAACTGACTCGACGTCGACACGCGGTCCGTGCCGAGGAGCATGGCGCAGCGGTCGATCGTGGAGGTCAGGAACACCGAGCTGCGGTCGCCTCGGTCACGGGTTCGCTCGCGGCGCCGGTCCCGGTCTCGGTCACGCCGTCCGGGTCGGGCTCCGCCACGGGGGGCGTCTCCACCTCCGTCGTGCTCCGTCCGTCCGCCGCGTCCGGCGAGGCGATCACCTCGTCCTCCTCGTCCTCCTCGGGCTCGGCGGGCTCGGGCCGTTCCTCGGGCGGGTTCTCGGTGACGGTCACCTCCACGGGAGCGGCGGCCACCACCGTGACCTCCTCCTCCTTCGCCTCGAAGTACGCGGTGAGGCTGGTCGCCACGGCCGAGGCCAGCCGTAGCAGCTGCTCCTCGGCCAGCACCACCGGCACCGCCTCCGAACTGTTATCGGACATGTGCGGACTCCTTGATCTCTCCCCAGGTCAGCCCGGACGCGGTCAGCACCGCGTGGGTCGGGAAGGTGCTCGTGACGGAGGCGTACGTCGCGTACGTCACCGTCACCGGGTCGCTCGGCGCGTCGGGGGTGAGCTGGAAGTCCTCCGGCAGGGGGCCGGGGTCGACACCACGCAGGGTCAGGGTCTGCTGCACACCGCCGTCGGCCGTGGCCGAGGTACGGATGCCGACGACCCAGGCGAGGGTGTCGAGCGCGGCACCGGTGGTGTCCACCACCCGTACGACGTCCCCGAGTTGGATCCGGGGGTCGTACAGCACGTCCACGTCACCGATGACCGGCACGGGCAGGACACCCGCGTCCCGCATCGCGTGGGCGAGGGCGGAGGCGGTGGACGCGTCCTGGACCCAGTCGGTGGTCTCGGCGGTGTACTCCTGACGGCCGTAGAACTTCTCGCTGGCGACCCCGGCCGGGTCGTTCGCGGGATTCTCCAGGTAGGCGATGGCCTGGCGTTCCACCGGGTCGGCGGACGGCTTCAGCGTCTGGAGGAAGAACGACGGGGTGCCGGTCTTCGTGGCCGTGTAGAGGGTCTGCGTGCTGCGGTTGGCGAACCGGACGACGAGATAGCCGTCCTCACGGCGGACCAGGAGGTCCACGGCCCCCTTGACCGAGGTTCCGCCGGTGGCGGCGGTGCCGAAGCGGACGTTCGTGCCCGGCTCGGTGACGGAGTCGTCGTCCGTGCCGGGCGGGCTGACGTCGTACTCGTCGTCCGCCATCAGGTACTTGACGGTGGTCGTCGTACTGGCCGGGATCGTACGGACGACCGTGTCGGTGAACGTCGTGCCGGTGACCGGCCCGGTGATACCGGTCCAGTCCTTGTACGGCTGGATGCAGTAGTTGCGGCAGGCGTCGATCTCCTCGGTCGCGGTGAGCGACGCGATCTCCCGCACGCTGGTGAGCGTGAGGTCGGCGACGGTCGGTTTCGTGGCGAACCGGGAGTAGTTCCGCCAGCGGAAGACGCCCCGCTCGTCGATCTCGGCGGTCGACATGCTCGCCTTGGCGATCTGCGAGATCACCTCCCACTGCGAACCGGTCACCCGGGGCAGCACGATCAACGGCAGGATGACGTCGTCGAGTTCGACGCTCTTGGTCCAGGCGTGGTCCCCGGTCTGTGAGAACTCCGCCGGGCCCGGCATGGCCGCCATGCCACTGGTGACCTGGACGCACTCGGTCGGCATGTCCGTGAAGAGGCTGACCTGCCGGAGCTCCGAGGCCGGCTGGAGCGCCGAGGAGTCCGTGTACGTCGCCGGCGTACCGAGGAACTGGGTGCCGTCGGGGGCGGTCAGCTGGGGCCGGACCGTCGGGTAGACGCTGGTGCCGGTGGAGCTGGTGTCGAAGAAGGCGCCGATGTGCCAGACCCCGCGCTGCTGCCAGATGCCGCGCAGGGTCGGTTCGCTGATGCCGGACCACTGGAAGTACCAGCCGTCGGCCGTGTCCGAGGAGTAGATGCGCGCCCAGCCCTCGGCGAAGTCGACCACCAGCTCCAGATAGCCGGTGGCCGAGCCGTTGCGGTTCAACTGCAGTTGGAGGGTGACCCGGTCGCTGTTGCTGGGCACCGCGTCGTCGTCGAGGTCGCCGTACGCGACCGCGTTGTTCACCCAGGCCTCGACGAGGATCCTGCTGCCGGGTACCGTCACCCGGCCGCGTGGGAACCAGCTCGCCTTCAGCTGCGGCCCCTTGGGCACCAGTGCCATCTCGTGCGGCGCGCCCTGCCGGCTGAAGACATAGCTGTCGGCGGGCGGCACGTGCTCCGGCTGCCCGTACGGGGTGCTGAACCCGCCGTGCAGCGAGGCATACACCAGGGTCAGCGGCCGGCCCTCGACGAAGTCCGGGTACCGGGGCGGCGGGCAGGCGTACGCGCCGCCCTGGCGCAGCAGCTCCGACACGCACCAGGTCGCGGACGACACCGGGCGGCCGCTCTTCCACAGGAACCCGGCGTACGGCTTCGGCAGGACGGCCGGTCCACGCAGTCGTTCCGCCCCGTCCAGCGCGGTGACCTGCGCACTGTCGGTGCCGGAGGTGGTGGAACGGGAGCGAACGGTGCCCCGGAACGCCGGGAGCTTCGCGCCGCCGACCCCGTTCTCGTGGACGACGGACTGGCCGGGGCGTACGACGTCCCCGGTGGCCCGGTCGGCCCACGGGGAGTACATCTCGGGCGCCGACTTCCCGGCCGCACCGGACAGCTGCACCTGCAACTGGGCGGCGGAGGAGCCGGAGAAGGCCCGCATCGCGGCGGGCAGATCGGTCGCGTACGAACGCTCCACCTGCCACGACTGGACCTGCGCCGAGACGTCCTTGCCGCCGAGGCGGGTGGTGTGGGTGGTGGTGCGCTCACCGGCCGCGAGAGCGGACTCGTTGGCGTCGTCAGCCGGCTGCACTGGACACCTCCACGAGGTCGAGACCGAAGTTGCGGAACGGGAGCGGCCGGCCGGGCGTGTCGCTGTAACCGGTCACGGCCATCGGCGGCAGTCCGTCGCCCGGGACGCCCGCCGCCGCCGTACCGCCGTAGGTGAGGCAGGCGCCGGTGAGGGAGTACGTGCCCGCCGTGCCCGGCATGCAGGTCGGTGTGACGTACGCGGCGCCGGCCGGAACGTTGCCGGTGACCAGCGGGCCGGAGGCGGAGACCGTACTGATGTACGTGCCGTCGGCCTTCTTGAAGTCCAGGCCGACACTCTCCGTGCTGAGCGCGGCGATCGCGGTCGGCGCCTGGAACGAGACCTGGAGCCCCGGCGAGACCGGGAAGTTGCCGACGGTGCCGACGCAACGCCAGGCCACGGCACCGGTCGCCGCCGTCGCGGTGAACGTGAATGTGCCGGGCGCCGTCGTGCTCTCGGCGACCGTGCCGGACGCGGTCGCGAACCACTGGGCGAGGCCGGCGATGTCCGTGGCGCCCTTCAGGCCCTGACCGAGGGCCTGGCCCGCGGTGAGCACATTGCCGGCGGCCGGGTCCACGAGGAACACGGTCGGCGTGAGCGAGCCGTCCACACGCCGGGCGATCCGGTCGAGCGCCCGGGCGTGCGCCGGTGGGAGCAGGTCCCAGGCCAGCTTGATCCGGCGTACGGGCGCGAGGTTACGGGTGACGGTGACCCGGCCGCCGAGCGACTTGAACTCGCTGACGCCGAGGTCGGCGGTGCGGTCGAAGGACTTGGCCGCCTGATCGATCTCGTGCATGGAACCGGGCGGGCCGATCCAGAGATTTCCCATGATGTCCCCTGGTGGTGGGCGGTTGAGGGCATGAAAAAGCCGATGGCGGCGGCTGATCGCCGAATGCCATCGACTGCTGCTGATGAAGGCGTTGCCGAACCCGGAGTCGTTACCGGCGGGCGAGCTGCCGCTGGCCGAGGAACACCGCGCGGGCGATCTCCTGGGAGTCGACCTGGATGACGACGGGCCGGTCGGCGAGCCGTTCCACGGCGGAGGCGAGGGTGCGCAGACCGCCGCCGGAGCCGAGCATCCGCTCCAGCTTGGAGAGTGGGATGACCGCCTCGTGCTCGCCGGCCTCACCGAGCAGCGCGAGCGTGCCGCCGGAACGGGCCTGGACGATGCCGCCCTTGGCGAGCTGCGGGACGGGGAGCGTCGGCAGGTTGAACTGGAACCCCTTGCCACCGATCACCGGAACCCAGTCCGGCACCTTGATCTTGACCCGGTTCAGCGAGCCGATCAGCGCGTTCAGCCCCCGGATCAGCATCCGCGACGGCAGCATGAACCCGTTCACGACGCCCTTGAACAGCGGCCCGAGCATCTTCGCCGCCGACGACGAGGCGTTCTTGATCGCACTCCAGGCGGCGACGAGCCCGCGCTTCACGAGGGCGGCGACCTTGTCCATGTTGACGAACTGGGCGATGAGGGGCCCGAGCAAGGTCATGATCAGCCCGAACGGACTCGCCGCCATGGCCAGATTCAGCCCCTTCTGAGCGAGCGAGGCCCCCTTGAGCCCCTTGCCCAGACTTCCCATCGACTTCCCGCCCTTGTCGGCGTTCTTCCCGGCCTTCCCCACCGACTTCTCGACGGCGTCGGCCTGCTTCTTGACGCCCTGGAGCGCTGTCCTGGTGGTGTTGGCGGAGGACTTGAGCTTGTCGAGGGAGGACTTGAGCTTGTCGGTGCCGCTCTTGGACTTGGCGAACGAACCGTCCACTGTGCGAAGCCCTGTGTTGAGCTTTCGGACGGCGCTGTCACTGTTGTTGGCGGCGGTTCGGAGCTTCCCGACCGAAGTGGCTGTCTGCCCGCTCCCGTTCTTCAACTGCGCAAGGGGACTCGCGGCTGCCGCCGCCCCCTTCTGCAGCGCACTCATACCGCGAGTCGTCGTGTCGAGCTTTCCGCGCATGCCCTGCAGGCTCGCGGACACGTTCAGCACGGCTTGTTTGAGACTCATGGGGATTCACCTCCGGAGATGTTCGTGTGGCCTGTCAGGGTTCGTCAGCGGCCGTCCATCGTCCGCCTGAGCCCGCCGGCGGCCGTGTTCAATCGGTTTGTCTCGTCAGTGGCCCCTCGGGCTTCGCCGACCGCGCGTCGGGTTTCGCCCGTGGTGGGCGTGGTGCCGGGTGCCGTACGACGAGGTGGGGTGGGGTTGGTGACGGGCGCGGGAGTGGTCGTGCGGCCGTTCGCCGACTGTCCGGGGGTGCCGTTCGTCGGCCTTGTGGCGGGTGTGGGAGTGGGGGTGTTCGTCTGCTGTGGCGTCGGCGTCGGCGTCGGTGTCGGCTCCGGCCGGGGAATTCGTTCCAGGCGATGGATGAGTCTGGCGTTTTCCGGATCGTCGGTGTACCTGAGGTTCAGCCGCTTGAGGAGTGCTTCCTCGTTCAGTTTCAGGACCGAGGGAAGTTCGATCTTGATGATGTCCCAGGCGAGCTTGGCCGCCACGACTTCGAGCGCCAATCCCTTCCAGTCGCTGACGAAACCGGTGACTTCCGCCTTGTATTCGTTGAATTCATGCTTGAGGACGTATTTCTTTTCCTCCAGCTGCTTGAGTCGATTATCGATGGAGTCCTTGTTTCCGGCTCCGTTCATGCTCTTTCGGATGGAACCGAGTTCGCCGTCGATACGGGAGATCTCTGGATCTTTCTCTGACATGTCTCACCTCCAGTGGCGTGCGCGGTAAGGTCGGCGTGGTGATATCAGCGGGGCAGCCGGCAAGGGGGAGGGGCCGAGATGTCGTACGGATTCGGGTTCATTGGTCTGATTTTTCTGGCGCTGGGTGTGGTGATCCTCCGCAACGACCTACGGAGGTGGCGCAACGCGGTGTTCGCCACCGGGATCGTGGAAGAGAAGATCTTCAAGCCCGGCCGGTCGACGCCCGCTGGTGTGGTCGTCGCGTACACGTCGCAGGATGGCGCGACGAGGCAGGTTTCCCTGGCCCTCCCGGCTGAGCAAGCACCGGTCGCGGTAGGGGATCCGTTCGAGATCGTCTACGACCCGACTGACCTCAGGCAGGTGTCGAGAGCCGCTGCCCATGACCCGGGAAACCGTCCGCGTTTCAATGCCCTGATCGTGCTCGGCGTTTTGTTCTTGGCCGGCGCCGCGGTATTCCTGGCCATCGGGATCTGAACGGGCGGCGCGATTTCGGAGGTCTCCTCCGTCGTGGAAGAACGCCAGAACTGTCACGCCAGAACTGTCGCCGGGGATCCCGTGTGTCGGCTCGGCCCCGGACCGCGACCGCCTTGTGACGAAATGTGCTTACGTGGACGGGGAGTGCGGTACGGAGCTTGACGCGGAGGGCGAAGCGGCTCCGGATGCGGATGTCGCGTTACTCGGCGACGAGTTGGCCAGGCTGGTGCGGGCGCACGGTGGGTCGGAAGTCGTGCTGTTCACCGCGGCCGAGATGGAGCGGCGGGAGTTCGCCGCCTGTGCGCATGGCTGGAACGACGCCCTGGCGTCGTTGCCCCTGCAGTCGCGGCGGCCTCGATTCGTCGAGAAGAGCGCTCGGTCGAAGTCGCCGACCGTCCCGAAGCTCGAACGTGGGTCATCCCGGCGGCCGGACCGCCGGGATTTTTTTGACCATTGACACGTGTGCCCGCCGCCGAACCGTGGACGCGTGTACGTCCTGTCCTGCGGCGGGCCGACGGTGCGTGAGATGTCCTACGAGTCCTACGAGTCCTACGAGTCGTCGTCCGACGGGTGCGGGCGGGCGGACGGCGGATGGGGATGCGGGTGCGGGGACGCGGCCGGCGGAGGCGTTTGCTGGGGGAACGGGAGGATCTTGCCACCGGCGTCGCGGCGGGGCGGTGCGGCCGGCCCCGGCCCCGGGCCCTGGCTCTGACTGCGGAGGGCGGCCGCGGACCGGCGCCGCTGGTCCTCGTGTTCGCCGCGGTCCCGCCAGCCCTGCCCGTACGCCTTGAACTCGCGCTTCTCGATCTCGGTCCGGGTGGTGACGACCAGGTCCGCGGGGACGGCCCGCTGCATGCGTACGGCAAGGACCTGCCGCAGTTCGGCCTCGGCTCTGTCCAGCTCGACGCCGCCCCATGCCTCGCCCTCGTTGTTCGTCACTCGGCCCCCACTCCCCGCAGACTTCACACATGTGCTTCGAACATATGCTCGATTGCACCTCGCAGGATACCCGAAGTGCTTGTGGTGGCCAGGGCAAAACGGAGGCGGTTCCCGGCCACCTCACGCCGTAGGCCGAGCTCACGCCACCTCGTACGAGCCTCCGATGCGGATGAAGTTGGTGTTCGTCCAGGCATACCCGAGCAGCCCGCTGTTGGTGAGCTGGCCGAGGTGGGAGGTCGTGGCCGAGGCCGGACCCCACAGCGTGTATGTCGTCGCGTTGCTGTTCGCGGTCGGCTGGCAACTGATCATCGCGCGGCCCGCGCTGCTGCCCGAACCGCTGGTCGCGACGCCCTGGTGCTGCGGCAGCCCGCCCAGCGCGCCAGCCTTCACGGGGTAGCCGATGAAGTAGTCGCCACTGCCGTAGGTCGTCGTCGAGCCGAACTGCATCAGCATCGTGAAGTGGCAGGTCTTGCCCACGATCGCGTACTTGCCGGTCGCCGTCCCGTTGCCGATCGCCGGGTTGGTCGTCGAGGCAGTCCAGGTCGGTGTGTAGGTGTTCCAGGCGCCCATCGCCACCCAGACCGAGCCGGTGTAGTAGCTGAGCGTGCCGGGGCTGGTCAGCCAGGCGACCATGCCGGCGGCCGGGGTGGTGATCGCGGCGTCCCGGTCGGCGGCGGTCGCGTACCGCAGGACCGTACGGCCGTCGATCCCCTCGGCCAGGGACTGGAGGTGGAGTGGGAGGTTCGCGACGTCGGTGGGCTGCGGATACGGCAGCCCGCCGAGTGGGGTGTAGAGGGTCATGGGAGGGATCGCTCCTTGGCTCAAGAGAAGAACTGGGCGAGTTCGGTGGGTGTCGGGTTCCGGACCGGCTCGGCGGCCGCAGGCGGTGACGCGCCGGAGGGCGACGCGGCCGCCGTGGAGGGAAGTCCGGTTTGTTCGCTCTCCGCCGTCACCGGGCGCGGCACCGGCTCCGGGTAGTCCAGCGGCTCCGCGTCCTCGTCCCGGTTCACCGTGGCGAACATCCAGTTCGCCTCCGCGAGCTGGTCGACGACGGACGCCAGCAGGTAGTCGGTGACGGACCAGAGGGAGACCTCGCCGTGGAGTTCCTGGAGGGTCGCGCTGTCGCGTGGCAGGTGCTTGACCAGCACCGCGAGCCGACGGGAGGAGAGCCGGCCGCGGTGCCAGTCGAGCAGGTCCACGCCGTACTGGCGGAGCAGGTCCGCTTCGAGGGCCTCGGCGTGTTCATCGACGAACTCGCCGAGGCTCAGCCTTCCCCCAGGCCGAGCCCGGTCTCCTTGCCGTACGCCTCCATGATCGCGGCGATGTCCTGCATGGTGACGTCGAGGCGGTCGAAACGCTCGTACTGGGCGTCGCCCAGAAGCGCGCGCAGCAGGCCGTCCACGTCGTTGTCGTCGAGGTCGCGCAGGGTGCGCGCGGTCTTGCGGGTCAGCTCGGTGGGGAGCGTGAAGGTGTCCCCCTCGATGGTGAAGGACCAGGCGCGACCGAGCGCCTCCTGCCGCTGGGCACGGGCGGCGCCGACGTCGAATGCCATGGAGTGACTCCTTGTCGTAGAACGTGAGTTGATGCACCACAGGAGGTGCGG
>NZ_JBHVDX010000210.1:0-18250 GCF_042802555.1 Streptomyces sp. NPDC057474
GAGCCCCTCACTCGTGAGCGCGAAACCGCGTAGCCCCGCAGTAGGCCTAGAACGTACCCAGCTTGATCAGCGACAGGATCGCCACCAGCTGGATCGCCGAGGCGCCCAGGGCCTTCGGCCACGGGAGGTCGTGGGACTTGGAGACCATCAGGGTCAGGAGGGCGCCGGCAGCGACCCAGGTGATCCAGCCGAGGATCTGGACGAAGGGGGCGTCGCCGCCCGCGAACATCGCGACGACCAGGCGGGGCGCGTCCGTGAGGGACATGATCAGCATGGAGAGGCCGACCGTGGGCTGCCAGGCGCCGTCGCCGCCGAGCTGGCGGGCCAGGGTGTGGGTGACCACGCCCAGGATGAAGGTGCTCACCACCATCGTCACGGCGGTGACGAGGACGATCGGTACGGCGTTCGAGAGCGTCGCGTTGATCGCGTCTTCGCGGGCGCCGTCGAAGCCGAAGACGGCCAGCAGGCCGTACAGGAACGTCACGATCAGGGCGGGGACCCACACCGCGTAGTCGCGCATCACCAGGAACGTCTGGTTCGGGCTGGTGAAGATGCCCTTGAGGAGAGCCTTCCAGGGCAGCCGCGGGCCGAGCGGGGCCGCCGGGGCGTTGCCCGCGCGGTAGGGATCACTCTGGTTGTACGGGTCCTCGCCGACGGAGAACGACTGCGTGTGCCCCGGGTTGTTGGCCGCGTACGGGTCCGCGCCGCCACCGTGGGGGTGCGTGCCGCCGTCGCCGAAGTACTCCGGCTCACCGTGGTTGCCGGGGCCCCCGTGGTTGCCGTGTGTCCCGTGATTGCCGCGGTGCCCGCCGCCGTGCGTCTGCGGCCAGCCGCCCTGACCGCCGCTCCGGCCGCCGTACGGCGGTTGCGGGGGCGTCTGGGGGTAGCCGTACGACGGGCCGCCGACCTGCGGGGCCTGCTGTCCGTACGGAGGGTTTTGCGGTCGCGCTTGAGGAGCGCCGTTGTCCCGGCCGCGTCCGATCCTGAATCCAGCCACGTCATCGAACGTACCTGGTCCCGGGCGGCCGCGTGCCGGGCCGGGGCCAACCGGCCCGGCTTTGCGGCCGAGCTGTGACATCCCCTAAGGGATCGTCAGGGATGGGTGAGGGGTACGGCAGGGAAGTTCACCAGGGAGTTTGGTCCCGCAGGGCGGGCAGGTCCGCCGTGGTGTCAGTGGCTGCTCAGGTACCTGCCGTACGACAGTGCCGTCGTCGGGGTCGGGAGGCCGAGGTTGTTCGGGGTGAGGGCGTAGGAGTTCGTCACGGAGGTCTTCGGGAAGATCCAGACGCCGCCGGAGTCCGTGTTCTCGCCCGGGGTGCCGACGGCCGTGTCCGGGGTGCCGTCCTTGTCGTAGTCGCCGGTGGCGACGGCCGTGCCGAAGGCGTCGTTCGTCTCCGCCGCGCCGGGGACACGGGGACGGTCCTGGTGGTACTGCACGGAGGACGCCTCGCCGAACTTGTCGACGATGCCACCGGCGTGGCCCAGCAGCAGTGTGGCCGCGCCGGCGCGGGCGCGGGTGCCGATGGCCTCGCCGGGGGCGCCCGCGATCAGGTCGTCGCGGCCGTCGCGGTTCCAGTCCAGTACGGCGAGGGAGGCGCCGAAGCGGTCGCCGTCCTCCGCGGCGCCGTAGACGCCGACCGTGTCCTGGTTGAGGGTCTGGGAGCGTCGGCCGAAGGAGTTCTCGTCGCCGTAGAGGAGGTGGATGCCGCCGCCCTTGGCGTACGACTCCGGGCCGCACGGGTCGTCGATGTTCTCGTCGGCTATCTCGCGGCACTCGCCGAGGGCCAGGTCGTCCAGGCCGTCGCCGTCGAAGTCGCCGACGGCGAGCGCGGAGGCGGCGCCGTTGCTGGAGTTCCAGGTGTTGGCCATGCGCCGCTCGGCCGGGTCCCACGACCACAGCCGTACGTGCGACTGGGTGTAGGGGGCGTTGATCGTGTGGAAGGCGAGGGCCAGGTCGTCCGTGCCGTCGGCGGTGAAGTCGCCGGTGGCGAGGAGCGGGGCGCGGCCGCCCATCGGCGTGGCGAGGACGGTGGTGACGACGAGGTTCTCACCGTCGTCGACGGCGGCGCGCAGCACGACCTTGTCCCGGCCGCCGACCACGAGGTCCCGCCCGCCGTCGCCGGTCAGGTCCGCCGCCGCGACCGACCAGCCGTACGCCGACTTCGCCGACGGGCCGGTCAGGGCGGTGGACCCCGGACCGGTGCCGCGCTTCGCGCCGCCGACCACGGTGACCGTGCCCGCGTCCGCGCCGCGCCCGTCGACGTCCTCACCGGGCGCCCCGACGATCAGCTCCGCGACGCCGTCGCCGCTCAGGTCCGCCAGCGCCACGGCCGCGCCGAAGCGGTCGCCCGCCTCCGGGGTGCCGGGGACCTCGGCGGTGGCCTGGCTGACCCGGAGGCCGCCGTGCCTGCCCAGGCCCTTCGCGCCGCCCCAGAGGAGGTTCACATAGCCGGCCTTCGCCTTGCCGTTCACGGTCGCGTCCGGGACGCCGACGGCGAGGTCCGCGTAGCCGTCGCCATTGAAGTCGCTGGTCACGGGGGTGGTGACGGGGGTGGGCTGGGCGGCTGCCGGGTGGGGGAAGAGGGTGAGCGTCAGTGCCGCCGTGGCTACGGTGGCGGTGGCCAGGGCGTGCGTCCGTCTGTGCACGGGGGCTCCAGGTGAGTGGCCGGATGTCGGGGGTGTGGCTCGTTCACCTGTGTGACACCTGGAGGCCGTACGGGGTTGTGCGGTCGCCGACCGGGACCGCGCCCGGGACTGCTTCAGTACCGCTCCGGTACCGCTACGACCAGAACTCGCTTTCCTTGTCCAGGTCCTCCTGGCATTCGTCGATGTCCGTGAACTTGTCTCCGACGATCCGGAAGACGAGGCAGCCGTTCTGCTCGATCCGCTTGCCGCCCCGCTCGGCCGTGTAACGGTGCACGGAGACCGCGTGGCCCCGGCCGTCCACACAGACATGGCTCAGGTCGACGCTGAAGGTCCCGCCGGTTTCCTCGAAGAGCCGCTGGTACAGGCCGATGATCGAGTCCTGGCCCTTGTAGTCGCCCGACAGGAGGTGGCTGCCGGGGACGTGGTGCGTACAGTCCGAGGCCATCAGGCCGCGGAGGGTGTCCATGTCGCCGCGGGTGAAGGCGTCGTAGCCCTTGCGGACGAGCGCTGCGTTCGGGTGTTCGGCCATGGGTATCGCCGGCTTTCCGCTGTTCATGACGGTTGCTTCCTGTACTGGAAATTATCTGCGCGAGCGGGCGCCTTCGCGAGCGCTCACCGCACGCTCGTGTGCGCGCGGGGGCGCATGGTGTACGAGAACGGGGGCGAGCGGGCGATCGGCGGGGGTGCCGGAGAGGAGTGCGGGATCAAGCGCTTCAACGCCATCGAGCCGTGGCCACGAGACCAATAGCCGGTCTGGCCGGTCTAGCCGGTCTGGCCGGCCTTCCGGTCATCGGTCACCAGTCCCGGGTGGCGATCAGCTCCTCCGCGTCCGCGTCCGTGAAACCGTAGGCCGAGGCGACGAACCAGAAGTCCTCGGCGATTTCCTCCCGCGCGAAGGTCTCGATCTCACTCCCGGCTGCCTCGAACTCCGCCTCCAACAGGTTGAACTCCTCCGTCGCGGCCTGGGTCAGCAGATACAGAGACGCAAGGTCCGATGGCTGCTCGGCCTCGATCCGTTCGCACAGCCGCAACAGGATCGCTTTGCCCTTGTCGACGACGTGATCGGGAAAGTACGCGTCCGCGTACAGCTGTGGAAGGAATACATGCCCTGTCACCTGCTGGTTTGTGATCGCCACAGCGTCTCCCCATCCCCTTCGAAGAACCGACGTGCCGATCATGCACCAGACCACTGACAGGGCCGGCAGGCCCGACAGGAACGGTGGGTGGCTCGTTCAACGTCAGTGGGGCTTCGGCGTCGTATCCGGTTCGCACCAGACGTACTTGCCGTGCGTGCCGTTCCTCCAGCGGTGGTGACGCGGCCAACTGCCTTGCAATTGCCGCCCATCACGAGATTCTGCGGCTCCGTGAAAGCGAAGAGCCCGGCCAGGTCGTCCATGCAACCCCCGCCGGGCTCGCCGCCCTCATACGTGCGATACGCGGCCCGCGTTACTGAAGCATCCCCCGGACCGTGTCGCCGTCCACCACGGTCGCGCCGGTCGTCGTCACGCCCTTCGACGAACCCCGGAGCAGGACGGAACCGTTCTCGCCGATGACGTACAGGTCGGCCTTGCCGTCGCGGTTGGTGTCGCGGAGGCGGAGCGTGTGGCCGAAGTACTCGCCGGTGGAGAGTTCGCCGGGGACGCCTGCCGTATTGCGGGTGAGGAACTGGGAACCCTTGGCCGTCAGGCCCGACTTGCCGCCGTAGAGGACGTGGACGGCGCCCGCCTCGGCCTTGCCGTTCAGGCCCTCGCCCGGCGCGGCGATCGCGAGGTCGCGGTAGCCGTCGCCGTTCACGTCGCCGGAGGTGATCGCGTCGCCGAAGGCGTCGTACGTCTCCGGGGTGTCGGCGATGCCGGACGTGGACTGGGTGAAGCGGGCCGACTTGGCAGGGCCGGAGGCGGCGCCGTACCAGATCGTCACGCGGCCCTTGGCCTTGTCGTAGATCGGCGTGCCGATGGCGATGTCGCCGTAGCCGTCCTTGTTGAAGTCGTTGATGACGCCGTCGCCGCCGCGTTCGGCCTGGCCGCCGTTGGACTTCACGGATTCGAGGCGGAGGGTCTTGCCGGGGTAGAGCTTGGACTTGCCGCCGGAGATGAACCAGGCGTCGGAGGCGAGGGTGGTGTCGGTGACGACGTCGCCGATGATGACGAGGTCGGTCTTGCCGTCCTTGTCGACCTTGCCGGAGATGACGGCGGTGGAGTAGAAACTCGAACCGTCCTTGTCCAGGACCGTGACCGAGCCCTTCACACCCGACTTGGTGATCGCACCCCGGTAGACGTACGTCTTGCTGTCGCGGACCAGGGCCAGGTCCTGGTTGCCGTCGCCGTTGAAGTCGCCGGTGGCGAGGTCGGCGGCCAGGCCGGACGCGCCCTTCGCGCCCTTGAACGGGACGGTCGTGCCGCCGGACAGGCCCTTCTTGCCGCCCCAGAGGACGGTGACCGTGCCGTGGTCCTTGTACTTGCCGACGTTCTCGCCGTTGGCGGAGACCGCGAGGTCGCCGTAGCCGTCCTTGTTGAAGTCGGCGGCCGTGCGGACCTCGCCGAAGTAGTCGTCCGTCTCGTCGGCGCCGGGGACGCCCGCGCTTGCCTGGTCGATGAACTGGGTCTTCGTGCCCGGGCCGTTCGCCGTGCCGAAGGTGACGAGGATGCCGCCGCCCTTGCTGTAGACGGTCTCGGTGCCGTACGAGAAGACCGCGTTGTCGCGGTAGCCGTCGCCGTTGAAGTCGTCCGCGTACTTGGCGGCCGCGGCGGTCGCCGGGGCGGCCGTGGCCAGGGTCAGGAGACCGCCGGTGAGGGCGGCCGCAGTCGCGGTGGCCAAGGCGGCGCGGATGGGGTGCTTCATGAAGATGTGTCTCCCGGGAAGCATGCGAAGCGTGGTGGATGGGGGCAATCTGTCAGTCGCACAGGTGAGTTGGCGAGTGATTTCTGTGCGAACCCGCGAGTGCGTCAGGGGGCGAGCACCGAGGACCAGTGGTTGTACCGGGCGGTCGAGAGGCCGGCCGCCTTGCCCATGACGCTGTACGAGGAGCTGAGACTCGGGCCGGTCTTGGTGCCCTTGAACACCCAGATCCCGCCCATCTCACCGTTGTCGCCGGGCGCGTCCTCGCTCGGCGCGCCGACGACCAGTTCGGGACGGCCGTCCTTCGTGTGCTCGGCGAGGCGCACGGTGGCCCCGAACCGGTCCTCGCGCTCGACGACGCCGGGGACTCCCGGAGAGTTCTGGGTGATGACGCGGGAGCCCGCGCCCGTGGGACCGGCGGGGCCGCCCGGGATCAGGACCACGCTGCCCGCGAGCCGCGCGGAGCCGATCTTCTCACCGGGAACGCCGACCGCGAGGTCGCCGTAGCCGTCGCCGTCGGTGTCGGCCACGCTCACGTCGGCGCCGAAGGAGTCACCGGCCTCCGCCGCGCCGGGTACGCCGGCGGTGTCCTGGTGGATGACGATGGGGGCGGCGGTGCGGTCGATGCCGTTCGCGCCGCCGGGCCAGATCACTATCTGTCCGCCCTTGTGGCCGGTGCCTCCGCGCGGTGTGCCGTCGACCGTCGTGTCCGAGGGGTCGCCGATGACCAGGTCGCCGAAGCCGTCCCGGTTGACGTCGCCGATGGTCGCGTTGTCGCCGTCGGTGGGGAGCAGCTCCTCTTCGAGGCCCCGGTCGGGGTTGACGTAGATGCCGCCGTCGGGGTGGGAGGAGAGGCCCACGGTGATCTCGACACGGTCGGGCCGTCCGTCACCGTCGAGGTCACCGAGCACGGTGTCGTCGATGGATGCGGTGTCCATGTCGATGCTGTTGGCCTTGGGCTTTCCCGCCCTGGTGAACGGGCCCGTGAGGTGCCGTGTCGCGCACCAGCCGGCTACGGCGACCTGGGCCGCCCCGGGCTTCGCCTTCGGCTGCACCGCCGACAGGCCCACCCCGTAGATGCAGCCCCCGTCACCGTCCGACGGTCCGGCGGTCGGCAGCAGGGCGCTGCCCTTGAGTCCCTTCGCGCCGCCCCACAGCACGGTGACGGTGCCGCGGTCCTTCGAGGCGCCGACATCCTCGTACGGCGTGCCGACCAGCAGATCGGCGTATCCGTCCGCGTCGAGGTCCGCCGACGCCACCGACTGGCCGAAGTGGTCGTACGCCTCCGCCACGCCCGCCACGCCCGGGGACGACTGGGAGACGAACTGCTTCCTGGCCGCCGACGGGCCCGACTTGGAGCCGTAGAGCACGACGACCGCCCCCGCGTACCCCTTCCCGGACACGGTGGCCTCGGGCGCGGCGACCACCAGGTCCCGGTACCCGTCCCCGTTGAAGTCGTCCGCGTGCTTGGCGGATGCGGCGGACGCGGGGGTCGCCGGGAGGGACGTCAGCAGGGCGGTGGTCAGGGCGGCGGTCAGGAGGAGGGTGCGTCTGCGCACGGGTTGGGCTCCGGGTGGGGGAGGGGCAGGGCCCGCGTCCGTGCTGGACGCGGGCCCGGCGAGAGCAGGGAACGGACGTGTCAGTTCGCGAAGTTCGCGCCGAAGGCCGGGGCGCCCGTCGTGGAGACGCCCGAGGTGCTCGGGCTGACGGTGCGGCCACCCGACGTGGTGATCTTCGTGCCGTTGGACGGCAGGTAGAGCACCGAGCCGTTGCCGCTGTTCTCGTACGAGCCCGCCAGCAGGTCGGCCAGGCCGTCGCCGTTGACGTCGTCGAGCTTCACCTCGATGCCGAGCGTTTCGCCCTTCTCGGCGGTGTCGGGGACGCCGGCCGTGTTCTGGGTGAAGTACTGGGTGCCGGAGGAGAGGTTGATGCCGCTCGCCGAGCCGAAGAGAACGGTGAGCGAACCGGCGTTGGTGACACCGGAGATGTCCTCGCCGGGGGTGCCGACGATCAGGTCCTGGTAGCCGTCGCCGTTGACGTCACCGAGGTCCAGCTCATAGCCGAAACTGTCGTCCTTCTCCGATTCGCCGGGCACGTTGCCGGATTCCTGGGTGAAGCCCGTCGTGGAGCCGGGGCCGGAGGAGGTGCCGTACGTGACGTTCACCTTGCCGCCCAGCGCGCCGCCCGGGATCGTCTCGCCCTCGGGCGTCTTGTTGTTCCAGCCCGCGCCCGTGACGATGTCGCCGAAGGTGTCGCCGTTGACGTCGCCGATCGCGGTGATGACGCCCGCTTTCAGGGTGGTCGCGGACGAGGCGTTCAGGCCGCTCGCGGTGCCGGGCACGAAATAGTTCGTGTTCCAGCCGGAGTCGGTGTCGGTCTCGAAGCCGTCGACGATCAGGTCGGTCTTCTTGTCGCCGTTGACGTCGCCCGCGTGGATGTTGAGCGGGCCCATCGAGGGGGAACCGGACTGGATCGGGGGCTTGACCTTGTAACGGCCGCCCACCGCCGTGCCCGTGGAGCTGATGCCGCCCTTGAGGACGTAGAGGGTGCTGGAGGTGTTGCCGACGACCAGGTCGTCCGTGCCGTCGCCGTCGAAGTCGCCCGCGGCCAGGTTCTTGCCCCAGCGGTCGTGGGACGAGGCGGCCGGGTCGGCGATGGTGACGCTCTTGCTGCCGGTCAGGCCCTTCGCGGAGCCCCACAGCAGCACGACCGTGCCACCGTCGGTGTCGCCGCTCACGTCCTCGCCCGGCGCCGAGGCCGCGAGGTCGTCGTAGCCGTCGCCGTTGAAGTCGCCGTACGCGGTGACCGCGCCGAAGTAGTCGCCGGCCTCGGCGCTCCCGGGAACCCCCGAGCTGTTCTGACTGAGGACGGTGCGCTTGGCGGACGAGACGCCGGTGGCGGTGCCGTAGAGGACGACGAGCTGTCCGGCGTCCTTCTTGCCGCTCACGTAGGCGCCGGAGGCGGAGAACGCGACGTCGCCGAAGCCGTCGCCGTTGAAGTCGGCCACGGGCCGGTGGACCGAGTCGGCCGCCGTCGCCGTCGCGGCAGAGAAGGTGAGCAGACCGCCGGTCAGCGCGGCCGCGGAGGCCGTCGCGAGGGCGAGTCGCAGGTGCTTGTGCATGCGGGAATCTCCTGCTGCATGCGGGACGCCTGGCAGACGTCCGCAGTCAATGGGGTGCCCTTCCTGTCAGCGTTTGCCCGGAGTTTGTCGGGAGTTCGCAGGGAAGTTGGCGAACAGGAGACCGATGGAGGTGGGGGAGGGTTGTACGGGACTCCAGGGAATTCGGAGAATTTTCGAGGTCGCAGGGGTCACAGGGATCACAGGGGTTGCCGGGGTTGCCGGGGTGTCGGGGGTTGTCGGGGGTTGCCAGGGTCGGTGGAACGAGTGGGGCGCCGGGCGTACGAAGGGGCGGGTGCGGCAGGCCGGAACGTGGGCCGAACGTTTCGCGGGGGTCGGGCGTCTGGGGTGCGAAGGGGCTGCCGACCGAAAGGCCGCCGGCAGCCGGACCGCCGGCAGCCGGACCGCCGGCAGCCGGACCGCCGACCGCCGACCGCCGACCGCCGGACCGCCGGCAGCCCGACCCCGGCAGCCCGACCGGTGACAAGGAGACGTGACGATGATCGGTTCCCGCGTGCGGACCGCCCTGGCCGCTCTCGCGATGGCCCCGTTCGCCGCCGGCTGTACGGCGGTGTCGACGGGCGGCGGGGAGAGCGCCGCCTCGTGCGCGTTCGTGGTGGAGTACGAGGGCCGCCAGTACACCGGCATGGGCAGCGGCGCGTTCGAGGTCGGCGCCAAGGTGGGCACCGCGCTCGCGCCGCCCTGCTACGACACCGGAGGGGACGGCTGGGACGACACCCCGACCAAGGAGCCGACCCGGTACGACGTCTACGAGATCGAGGGCGTCGACGTCGTGGACGCCTTCTCGGTCCACCCCGACTTCGAGGAGTCGCCGTTCATGCTGGTGCGCGACGGAGGCAACCTGCCCGAGGAGGTCATGGAGATCGCCGCGAGACGAGAGACACCCCCGGAGGACTCGCGATGAGCCCCGGGGGTGTCGGTCGTACGGATCGGTGAGCGGCAGCCGGCTACTTCACCGGCTGCGGCTCCGGCTCGGTCTCCGCCTCCGCCGTGCCCGCCGGGGGCTCGTCGTCGTCCGGGACGGGGGTCTTGACGGACTCCAACAGCAGTTGGGCGACGTCGACGACCGTGATGGACTCCTTGGCCTTGCCGTCGTTCTTCTTGCCGTTGACCGAGTCGGTCAGCATGACGAGGCAGAACGGGCAGGCGGTGGAGACGATGTCCGGGTTGAGGGAGAGGGCTTCGTCGACGCGCTCGTTGTTGATGCGCTTGCCGATCCGCTCCTCCATCCACATCCGCGCGCCACCGGCGCCACAGCAGAAGCCGCGCTCCTTGTGGCGGTGCATCTCCTGCTGACGCAGGCCCGGGACGGCGGACATGATCTCGCGCGGGGGCGTGTAGATCTTGTTGTGACGGCCCAGGTAGCAGGGGTCGTGGTAGGTGATCAGGCCCTCGACCGGGGTCACCGGGATCAGCTTGCCCTCGTCGATCAGGTGCTGGAGCAGCTGGGTGTGGTGGATGACCTCGTAGTCGCCGCCGAGCTGCGGGTACTCGTTGCCGATCGTGTTGAGGCAGTGCGGGCAGGTGGCGACGATCTTCTTGGCCGACTTGGGCTTCAGCGTCGAGGGGTCGTCCTCGTCCTCGCCGAAGGCCATGTTCAGCGCGGCGACGTTCTCCATGCCGAGCTCCTGGAACAGGGGCTCGTTGCCGAGGCGGCGGGCGGAGTCACCGGTGCACTTCTCGTCGCCGCCCATGATGGCGAACTTGACGCCCGCCATGTGGAGCAGCTCCGCGAAGGCCTTCGTCGTCTTCTTCGCGCGGTCCTCCAGGGCGCCGGCGCAGCCGACCCAGTACAGGTACTCGACCTCGGAGAGATCCTCGATGTCCTTGCCGACGACCGGGACCTCGAACTCGACCTCCTTGAGCCACTCCAGGCGCTGCTTCTTCGCCAGGCCCCAGGGGTTGCCCTTCTTCTCCAGGTTCTTGAGCATCGTGCCCGCCTCGGACGGGAACGCGGACTCGATCATCACCTGGTAGCGGCGCATGTCGACGATGTGGTCGACGTGCTCGATGTCGACCGGGCACTGCTCGACGCAGGCACCGCAGGTGGTGCAGGACCAGAGGACGTCCGGGTCGATGACGCCGTTCTCCTCGACGGTCCCGATCAGCGGCCGCTCGGCCTCGGCGAGGGCGGCGGCGGGCACGTCCTTGAGCTGCTCCTCGGAGGCCTTCTCCTCGCCCTCCATGCTCTTGCCGCCACCGGCGAGGAGGTAGGGGGCCTTGGCGTGCGCGTGGTCCCGCAGCGACATGATCAGCAGCTTCGGGGACAGCGGCTTGCCGGTGTTCCAGGCCGGGCACTGCGACTGACAGCGACCGCACTCGGTGCAGGTCGAGAAGTCGAGAATGCCCTTCCAGGAGAACTGCTCCACCTGGGAGACACCGAAGACGTCGTCGTCACCGGGGTCGGTGAAGTCGATCGGCTTGCCGCCCGACGTCATGGGCTGGAGGCCGCCGAGGGCCGTGGCGCCGTCCGCGTTCCGCTTGAACCAGATGTTCGGGAAGCCGAGGAAGCGGTGCCAGGCGACACCCATGTTGGTGTTCAGCGAGACCGTGATCATCCAGATCAGCGAGGTGCCGATCTTGATCATCGCGACGAAGTACACCAGGTTCTGCAGGGTGCTCGGGTCCAGGTCCTTGAAGGCGAGGACCAGCGGGTACGAGGCGAAGTACCCGGCCTCGTAGTGCTCCACGTGGTGGATGGCGCCCTCGAGGCCGCGCAGCACGTAGATCGCGATGCCGATGGTGAGGATGACGTACTCGACGAAGTACGCCTGCCAGGCCTTGGAGCCCGCGAAACGCGACTTGCGGCCGGCCCGGGAGGGCAGGTTGAGCAGCCGGATGGCGATCAGCACGAGGATGCCGAGGATCGTCATCACACCGATGAACTCGATGTACATCTCGAACGGCAGGAAGCCGCCGATCACCGGCAGCGTCCAGTCCGCCTGGAACAGCTGGCCGTACGCCTGGGCGAGGGTCGGCGGCAGCGTCAGGAAGCCGATCGCGACGAACCAGTGGGCGAAGCCGACGATCCCCCACCGGTTCATCCGGGTGTGGCCGAGGAACTCCTTGGCCAGGGTGATCGAGCGCGCCTTCGGGTCGTCCGTACGGCTGCCCGCCGGCACCGGCTGACCGAGCTTCACGAACCGGTAGATCTGCGCCACGGCTCGGGTGATGAGCGCAACGCCGACCACCGTCAGGACCAACGACACGATGATCGCGGCGAGTTGCATTGGGGGCTCCTCGGGCCTGCGAGGGTTTTCCTCCGGGGTACCTGCCGGGCCCCTCGGAGATCATTACTAAGCGGTAACTTATGCAGTCCGTCTGAGACTACCCAGTTCTCCTGCCGCACTGTAGCCAGGGGCGCGGTGATCTGCGTCGCTGAGGGTTGCCTGAGTGCGCCCTGCCGAACACCGGACGATCGTGCTATTTCAAAATGATCGTGTTATTCATGAGAAATTATGACATTCGCACCTAACTTGGATCCGTGCTGTACGGAATCTTCGCTGCCGCCTCCGCCCTGTTGCTGACCGCCGTGCTCTCGGCGGCCGTACGCGTGCCCGCGCTGCGGCTGGGGATCGTGGAGCGACGGGGGCGACGGGGGCGACGGGTGCCGTTGCTCGGGGGTGTCGCGGTGATGGCCGGGGTGGGGGCCGTGGCGTGGGTGGGGGAGTGGAGCGGGGTCGCTCCACTGGGGCGCGAGGCCGGATGGCTGATCGTCGTCGGCGCCGGGCTCGGGGTGTTCGGGCTGGTCGGTGATGTGTGGCGGCTTCCGGCGGTGGTGCGGGCGGTAGGGGTGGCCGTCGCCGCCGCGCTGGTCGTGCCGTACCGCGAACTCGGCGTGCTGGGCGGGGTGTTGGGGGTCGCCTGGATCGCTCTCGTGGTGCACGGGTTCAAGGGGATGGGGCGTTCCGACGGGGTGCTCGGGGTGGTCGGCGCGGTCACGGCGTTCGCGTTGAGCGGGTGTGCGGCGGCCGAGGTCATGGACGGTCTGGCGACGCTGTTCAGTGTGCTCGCCGCGGCGCTCACCGGGTTCCTGATGCACAACTGGCCGCCCGCGCGGGTCGTGCTCGGCACGTGCGGGGCCCTCTTCGTGGGCTTCGTGCTCGCGGGGGGTGTGCTGCATGTGTACGCCGTCGGGTACGGGGCCGGTGTCGGGGCGCCCTTCACGCTCACGGCCGTGGCGACCGCCGACGTAGTCCTCGTCCTCGTGTCGCGGAAGAGGGTGGGGCGGGAGCTGTGGCGCGGCGGGCCCGACCATCTCGCGCACCGGCTGCGGCGGATCGGTCTCACACCGCCGGGGGTGGTGGTCGTGCTGGGGGCCTGCGCGGCGGGTTCCACCGGGGTGGGGCTCGCCATCCACATGCTGTGGACGGAGCCGCGCTCCGCGTGGTGGGTGGCGGGGGCTGCCGGGCTGGTCGTCCTCGGGATGCTCTTCGTGCCGACGGGCCCGCCCCGCCCCGCCCTCGCCTCCGCCCACGCCACCCGCTCGATTCCGGCCGCCGCCACCCGCCGGCCCCAGCCCACCGCCGCCCGACCCGTCCCCACGGGCGTCCACCGGGCCCCCGCCACCCGTTCCCTCCCGGGAGGCCCCACCTCCCGCCCCATCCCGGGAGGCCGCGCCCCCAGCCCCTCGTCCCGGCCGCAACGCTTCCGCCAGCAGGAGGCGGCGGAGCTGGGGCGGCGGGGGCGGGTGGGGTAGCGGGGTAGGCGGTGGGGTGGTGGGGTGGGTGGGGGAGACGGGGGTGGCTTGCGGGCTCCGGGCGGGTGCGGGTGGGCGGGCGCGGGTGAGTGGGAGCGGGTGGGGGGCTGCTCGCGCGGTTCCCGGCGCCCCTTCGGGGGCGCTGTTCCGGCCGGGGCTGTTGAGCGCGGCACTCGGGACGGTGATCCGTCCCCTCGCCGACCCGATCGTCGACGGGTCACCTGTGGCCGTCGACTGGTCACCTCGAACCGTCCGCCCCGGGCCGTCGACCGGTCACCTCGAACCGTCCACGCCGGCCGTCGACCGGTCACCCCTAACCGTCCACGTCGGCCGTCGACCGGTCACCCCTAACCGTCCACGCCGGCCGTCGACCGGTCACCTCGAACCGTCCGCCCCGGCCGTCGACCGGTCACCCCCAACCGTCCACCGATCACCCCGGCCGTCGCCGACGATCACCGCTCCCGGGCGCCGGTGATTGCCGCCTCCGTCGGCGAGCCGGTCGGAAGTTGACCCTCGTGGAGGGGGCGACCTTTCCCCTCGTCGCCGTATATTCGCAGGTCAACGCCCAGTTGCGTATAAGCAAAACATAAGAGTTGAGCCTCCTCGACTCAGCTCTGTTGACCCATCGGTGGGCGTCATGCACACTTGAGTCCGTTCCACTCAAGTCATTGCTGGAGGAATTGAAATGGCACGTGCGGTCGGCATCGACCTGGGCACGACTAACTCCGTCGTCAGCGTTCTTGAAGGCGGCGAGCCCACCGTCATCACCAACGCAGAGGGCGCCAGGACCACGCCGTCCGTCGTCGCCTTCGCCAAGAACGGCGAGGTGCTCGTCGGCGAGGTCGCCAAGCGCCAGGCGGTCACGAACGTGGACCGGACGATCCGGTCCGTCAAGCGTCACATGGGCACGGACTGGAAGATCGAGCTCGACGGGAAGCACTTCAACCCGCAGCAGATGAGCGCCTTCATCCTGCAGAAGCTGAAGCGCGACGCCGAGGCGTACCTGGGCGAGAAGGTCGCGGACGCGGTCATCACCGTCCCGGCGTACTTCAACGACTCCGAGCGGCAGGCGACGAAGGAAGCCGGTGAGATCGCGGGTCTGAACGTCCTGCGTATCGTCAACGAGCCCACCGCCGCCGCCCTCGCCTACGGCCTCGACAAGGACGACCAGACGATCCTCGTCTTCGACCTCGGCGGCGGCACCTTCGACGTGTCGCTCCTGGAGATCGGTGACGGCGTCGTCGAGGTGAAGGCCACCAACGGTGACAACCACCTCGGTGGTGACGACTGGGACCAGCGCGTCGTCGACTACCTGGTGCAGCAGTTCCGCGCCGGCCACGGCGTGGACCTCGCCAAGGACAAGATGGCGCTGCAGCGTCTGCGTGAGGCCGCAGAGAAGGCGAAGATCGAGCTGTCCTCCTCCACGGAGACCTCGATCAACCTGCCCTACATCACCGCCTCCGCCGAGGGCCCGCTGCACCTGGACGAGAAGCTCACCCGGGCCCAGTTCCAGCAGCTGACGGCCGACCTGCTGGAGCGCTGCAAGACGCCGTTCCACAACGTCATCAAGGACGCCGGGATCGCCCTCTCCGAGATCGACCACGTCGTTCTCGTCGGCGGCTCGACCCGTATGCCCGCCGTCGCCGAGCTGGTCAAGGAGCTGACCGGCGGCAACGAGGCCAACAAGGGTGTGAACCCGGACGAGGTCGTCGCCATCGGCGCCGCCCTCCAGGCAGGTGTCCTCAAGGGTGAGGTCAAGGACGTCCTGCTCCTCGACGTGACCCCGCTGTCCCTCGGTATCGAGACCAAGGGCGGCATCATGACCAAGCTCATCGAGCGGAACACGACGATCCCGACCAAGCGGTCCGAGATCTTCACCACCGCCGAGGACAACCAGCCGTCCGTGCAGATCCAGGTCTACCAGGGCGAGCGCGAGATCGCGGCGTACAACAAGAAGCTCGGGATGTTCGAGCTGACCGGTCTGCCGCCCGCCCCGCGCGGTGTCCCGCAGATCGAGGTCGCCTTCGACATCGACGCCAACGGCATCATGCACGTGACCGCGAAGGACCTGGGCACGGGCAAGGAGCAGAAGATGACCGTCACCGGCGGCTCCTCGCTGCCGAAGGACGAGGTCGACCGGATGCGCCAGGAGGCCGAGAAGTACGCGGAGGAGGACCACGCCCGCCGCGAGGCCGCCGAGAGCCGCAACCAGGGCGAGCAGCTCGTCTACCAGACCGAGAAGTTCCTCAAGGACAACGAGGACAAGGTCCCGGGCGACATCAAGACCGAGGTCGAGGCCTCCGTCGAGGAGCTCAAGGCCGCGCTCAAGGGCGAGGACACCGCCGAGATCCGCACGGCCACCGAGAAGGTCGCCGCCGTCTCGCAGAAGCTCGGCCAGGCCCTGTACGCGGACGCCCAGGCCGCGCAGGCCGCGGGCGGCGAGGCCGGTGCCGGTGCCGGTGACGCCAAGGCCGACGACGACGTCGTCGACGCCGAGATCGTCGACGAGGACCGTGAGCGCAAGGACGGTGCCGCGTGACGGAGGAGACCCCGGGCTTCGACGAGCAGCAGCCGCAAGGTCAGCCGCAGCAGCCCGACGTCCCCTCCGGCTCTGACGACGCCGAGCCGAAGGCCGCCCCCCAGGAGGGGGCGGCCCCGGCCGGGGACGCGGCAGCGACGGCCCAGGTGGCCGGTCTGACGGCACAGCTGGACCAGGTGCGTACGGCGCTCGGTGAGCGCACGACGGACCTCCAGCGCCTCCAGGCCGAGTACCAGAACTACCGCCGCCGGGTCGAGCGCGACCGGATCACGGTCAAGGAGGTCGCCATCGCGAACCTCCTCACCGAGCTCCTGCCCGTGCTCGACGACATCGGCCGCGCGCGGGAGCACAGCGAACTCGTCGGCGGCTTCAAGTCCGTCGCGGAGTCGCTCGAGACCGTCGCGGCGAAGATGGGCCTTCAGCAGTTCGGCAAGGAGGGCGAGCCCTTCGACCCGACGATCCACGAGGCCCTGATGCACAGTTACGCGCCCGACGTCACAGAGACGACGTGCGTGGCGATTCTCCAGCCGGGGTATCGCATCGGCGAGCGCACCATCCGCCCGGCGCGGGTGGCCGTGGCCGAGCCCCAGCCGGGGGCGGCGCAGCCCGCCAAGGCGGACTCCGCGGAGACCGCGGAAGGTGCCTCCGGTGCCGACGACAAGGAGAGCGGTGGCCCGGACGAGGGCTGACGCCGACGGCGTAAACGGTGACGTGCACGGTGACGTGCACGGTGAGTGGAAGGAGGGACGTCGCGGATGAGTACCAAGGACTTCATCGAGAAGGACTACTACAAGGTCCTCGGCGTCCCCAAGGACGCCACCGAGGCCGAGATCAAGAAGGCGTACCGCAAGCTCGCCCGCGAGTTCCACCCGGACGCCAACAAGGGGAACACCAAGGCCGAGGAGCGCTTCAAGGAGATCTCCGAGGCGAACGACATCCTCGGTGACCCCAAGAAGCGCAAGGAGTACGACGAGGCCCGCGCCCTCTTCGGCAACGGCGGGTTCCGCCCGGGACCCGGCGCCGGCGGCGGCTCGTTCAACTTCGACCTGGGCGACCTCTTCGGAGGCGGCGCCCAGGGCGGCCAGCAAGCGGGCGGCTTCGGCGGGGGCATCGGCGATGTCTTCGGGGGCCTGTTCAACCGCGGCAGCTCCGGCACCACGCGGGTGCAGCCCCGGCGCGGCCAGGACATCGAGTCCGAGGTCACGCTGAGCTTCACCGAGGCCATCGAGGGCGCGACCGTACCGCTCAGGATGTCCTCGCAGTCGCCCTGCAAGGGCTGTTCGGGCACGGGCGACGCCAACGGCACACCGCGCGTGTGCCCGACGTGCGTCGGCACCGGCCAGGTCGCGCGGGGCTCCGGCGGCGGCTTCTCGCTGACCGATCCCTGCCCGGACTGCAAGGGCCGGGGCCTGATCGCCGAGGACCCCTGCGACATCTGCAAGGGGTCGGGCCGCGCCAAGTCGTCCCGCACCATGCAGGTCAGGATCCCGGCGGGCGTCTCCGACGGCCAGCGGATCCGGCTGCGCGGCAAGGGCGCGCCCGGTGAACGGGGCGGCCCGGCAGGTGACTTGTATGTCGTCGTGCACGTCGACGCGCACCCGGTGTTCGGCCGCAAGGACGACAACCTGACGGTGACCGTGCCGGTGACGTATCCCGAGGCGGCACTCGGCGGTGAGGTCCGGGTCCCGACCCTGGGCGGACCGCCGGTCACCCTGAAACTGCCCCCCGGTACGCCCAACGGCCGTACGATGCGGGCCCGGGGCAAGGGCGCCTTCCGCAAGGACGGGACCCGCGGGGACCTGCTGATCACCGTCGAGGTGAGTGTTCCGAAGGACCTGTCGGGGAAGGCTCGTGACGCCCTGGAGGCGTATCGCGAGGCGACCGCGGGCGAGGACCCGCGAGCGGAGCTGTTCCAGGCCGCGAAGGGAGCATGAATGTGATGGACGGCCGCCGACGAAACCCTTATGAGCTGACGGAAGAGACACCGGTGTACGTCATCTCGGTGGCCGCCCAGCTCTCCGGTCTGCACCCGCAGACCCTGCGCCAGTACGACCGTCTCGGCCTGGTATCCCCGGACCGCACCGCCGGGCGCGGCCGTCGCTACTCGGCCCGTGACATCGAACTGCTCCGCACCGTCCAGCAGTTGTCGCAGGACGAGGGCATCAACCTGGCCGGCATCAAGCGCATCATCGAACTGGAGAACCAGGTCGCCGCCCTCCAGGCGAGGGCGGCCGAGATGGAGGCCGCCCTCGACGGCGCCGCCGCGGCCATGCGCCAGCGCGAGGCCGCGGTCCACGCCTCCTACCGACGTGACCTGGTGCCGTATCAGGAGATGCAGCAGAGCAGCGCGTTGGTGGTGTGGCGGCCGAAGGGGCGGCAGGCTTCGGAC